>JBAVAV010000314.1:0-7200 GCA_049585895.1 Candidatus Sulfotelmatobacter sp.
GGGATAAAGACTCGACTTGGACGGAGAGGCTACAGTCCCGCGCCTTCGGCTCCAACCATGAGGTCCGCGCTGCTGGTCGGCATTGAGGGGAATGGGCAACGGAGCATCCTCGACGCAGCTGGACTCAGCAGCTTTGCTGAACCACCTCTATTAGTTCGCCGAGATTGTGGCTGCCGAAAGTCGAGCCGCCGATCGCGGCACCAAAATGAAAAATATCTTAGGTCTGAGTCCTCGTTTTGGGATTGCGAACTCGTGTCTACACGCCTCGAAGTCGAAACTTCTCGCGCTGTACCTCACAAATAGATTGAATTAAGTCCCATCACGTCTAAGAGCATGAAGGTTAAGGTCTTCGTGGCTGATTGATTGCCGGCAGTGCACCCTGAAGGGTCGGCGGGGCACCCCGCGTTTCCGGATCAGCACACCGGCGAAGTGTGAACCGAAATCCAGCATTCACTTCTCGTGCGGACCCATTTCGGGACTCGTCTGAGTCGAAAGAATTTCTGAGTTTGGTCTGAACCCCCGGCTCCCAATCCCTAAGTGCAAGCGCACGCTGGGCTTAGCTTTTTTGTAACTTCGGCGAAGGATTGGCGAAGAGCGTGCTACCTACGCGGATGAGAGCGCTATTACACGACCAACCGGGCAAAACTGGATAACACAAGATCTGGATAGCACAAGGAGGAACCACAGTGATGACTCTGCATGAAATCAAGGTTACACCGCGTGATCAGGAAGTTCTGGATTTGCTGGTTCAAGGCTGCAGCAACAAGGAAATTGCCGGGCAACTGAATATCAGCCCGCGGACGGTGAAGCAACATCTGCGCACGCTGTTTCTTCGCGCCGGAATCAGGGAAGGGCGAAAGCGTGTGAAGCTGGCCACCGCGATGTTCGAGCAAGCGGAGGTCAAGCAATGACGCCCCGGGATCGCCTTACGCCCAAAGAAATTCAGGTAGCGAACCTGGTCTGGGAGGGTCTTACCAACCGCGAGATCAGCCGAATCATGGGGACGACGGAACAGGTAATCAAGAACCACCTGCGTGGTACTTTCGATAAGCTAGGAGTTTGGAGTCGGCTGGAGTTAGCCATGTATATTGCCAGCCACGGTGGAAAGAATTGGCTGCAGGAGCCACCAGCCGCGCCCGTTCTACGCACAGGTACTTAGCTAGCGTGGGGCGTATTCTCACGCCAGTGGCCGGCTAGGTGCAAGTTTCGTCTTAGTACTGTTGCACTGATAGTGGCCGACTGCGCAAAACATTTGCGCTGTCCGCCTTCCCGTCGATCGGCGAAGCGAATTAACCTATAGCAAGAGCGTGAGTTCCGGCATTTCTGCCTTCCGGCCTATCGATTGCAGCCGACAGCCTGCTACAAAGAGCCGGCTCGAAGCCACTTCGAACCAGCTTCGCACCCCCAGGCGACGCAGGAATGGCTCAAAAAGAGATCTTCTGGATGGCTTGCGACTCTGCCGAACAACTCCGGGCGGAGTACGGCACATTTCACACGCGTGCGGAAGCTGAGGTGGAAGCCAGGAGGTTAGGCTTTGGCTATCTGCTTCGCTACGAGCACTTACTCGACGACTGCGGCGAAATGCAAGAAGTCCGCTGCGTGTTCATCGAGCTGCCTCCTGCACTTACATCCCAAAACTCCGGCGTTTCCGCCCGCCTGCATACACGCTGTGCCACCTGCGGCGAATCTTCAGCTCATGAGCGGTCATGGCAGGCGGAGGTTTGGGCCGACATTCATGAGTTCGAGCATTCCCGGCACCTGGTGAGGCTTTTCGAGCACTCGCGCGGCCAGGGCTTGAAAGAAATCGGGGGCTGGCGCGGATAGATTGAGCGCCCGCTTGCCTTCCGGCTCCTAGGGGGTAACCGACAGTTCACTCGCCGCGGCGCGGTCCACAAACCAGATCACCTTTCCCTCGCTGGGCCGAACCAGTTTCGACGGATATTTCTTCCCATCGGCGTTGCCTTCCAGTACTTCTCGCAGCACCGGCGCCTTATCCGCTCCACTCACCAGAAACGCGACGGAGCGCGCCGCATTGATCAGTGGAAGTGTGAAAGTGATGCGATTGGTGTTCAGCTTCTCCACCCAGTTCGCCACCACCAGATGGGACTCTTCCTGTAGCGCTACTGTTTCCGGGAACAGGGAAGCGGTGTGTCCGTCCGGGCCCATGCCCAGGAGAATCAGATCGAAGCGTGGGACCTCGCTCGCTTTGGGAGCAAAAAACTTACGCAGGGTTTGTTCGTAGGCTTCAGCGGCCGCCGCCGCATCCGGATTTTCGGCAGGTACTCGAAAAACATTCCCCGGCAGAACCGGAATCTTCGCCAGCATGGCCTCTTCCGCCATGTGGTAATTGCTTTCCGAGTTATCTGGTGGAACGTGGCGCTCATCGCTCCAGAAAAAAAACGTCTGCTCCCAGGGTAAGGTGGTGCGTGCGTTCGTGGCCAGCAACGTGTATAGGTTTCTGGGAGTTGATCCGCCGGACAAAGCAATCGTAAAGCGTCCGCGCTCTGCGACGGCAGCGTTGGCCGTACGCACGATCTCTTCGGCCGCGGCCTGAAATAGATCCTGCGGCGTGGTCAACTTCCGAACTTCGGTCGACAAACTCATGCGAAGCAATCGACTTTCTCGTAACCGCTCTATTCATTGACGCCCGCTGGCGTTCGCACAGCGCGCCGCACCCAGCAGCGCCGCTTTGTCATTGGTAATGACTTGCACGGGGATACCCTCCAACAGCGAACGCAATCGGCCCTTCGCGAGAAAAGCTTGTATAAATGCCGGGCCGGTTAGCTTGGGCAGAATCTTCGGCGAGATTCCACCACCGAGAAAGACTCCGCCATTGGCCATCACTTTGAGAGCCAGATTGCCGGTCTCGGCTCCATAAATGGAGACCCAAAGATCCAGCGCCTGCTCCGCCAGCGGGTTGGTTCCGTCGAGAGCCGCGCCGGAAATCGCCGCAGCCGGGTCGGCTTGCTTGAGTTGTGGGGCGAATTCAGGTTGTTCTTTTCCGCACCCTGTCTCCCGCAGGAATTCATAAACATTGACCAGGCCGGGACCGGACAAGATGCGTTCGTAGCTGACATGCTGGAAGCGGGTTTCAAGAAAACGCAACAATTCGATTTGCACATTTCCTTGCGGAGCAAAATCCGTATGCCCGCCCTCAGAGGCAAATACATGATGCTTGCCGCCATCCCAGCACAGTCCGGCTTCGCCCAATCCCGTTCCGGGCGCGATGACCGCCTGGTTGCCCACGGCCCGGTCACTGCCTCGATTCAACGAAACCAGATCGTGCTGGGCCAGCGCTCCAATACCCCATGCATTGGCTTCAAGATCGTTGATGAGCAGGGTGGCCGGCAACTGAATCTGCCTTGCCAGCCGCGCTTGCTCGACCACCCAGGGCAGATTCGAGGTTTCGACCCGTCCATTGCGCACCGGGCCGGCAACTCCGAAGCACGCCGCTTGAGGGCGCGTATCAGACTCGTCGAGGAACTTAGTAACAATCTCGCCCAGTTCTTTGTGCTCGCGGCTGGAGAACACCTTTTCTGAGATCAAGCGAAGCGAGCCATTGAGGGGTTGAAAATAGGCCAGCCGAGCATTGGTGCCACCAATATCGCCGGCCAGAATCATTTCTCGAAATTCCTCCAGCGCCGCCCGTCGCGCTCGAGTAGTTCGTCGGCTTCCCTGGGTCCCCACGTGCCGGACGCGTAGTTGGGAAAGTTGCGCGGTGGAAGGGCTTTCCAGATATCCAGAATCGGGTTTACCACACTCCAGCCCGCCTCCACCATATCGGCACGCTGAAAAAGAGTTTGATCGCCGATCATGCAATCGTGCAGCAGCCGCTCGTAACCCGTACTGGGCTGCTTGCCAAAGTACTCCTGATACTCGAAGTTCATGTCCACAGTTCCGAGACGCATCACCGGGCCAGGTACTTTGGCGGCGAACTGCAGCGAGATGCCTTCTTCGGGCTGGATGTGCATTACGAGCTGGTTCGGCATCAGATGCTCGACTGTGGTGTCGCGAAACAGCACAAACGGGGCTTGGCGGAACTGGATCATGATGTTGGTGTTACGGAACGGCATGCGCTTCCCGGTGCGTAGGTAGAAGGGAACATCGGCCCAGCGCCAGTTGTCGATGAGCAACTTCATCGCCACGAAAGTCTCGGTTCGCGAGTCCGGAGCAACGTCGCTTTCGGAGCGATACGCGGGCAGGTGCTGGCCGTTTTCCGAGCCCTCCCCATACTGCCCGCGCACGGAGCGGCTGAGAACATCCTCGTCGCTGATGGGCTGGATGGCATGCAGAATCTTGGCCTGTTCGTCGCGCACCGCGTTCGCGTCGAAGGAAATCGGGGGCTCCATCGCGGTCAGGCTGATGAGTTGCATGATGTGGTTCGGCACCATGTCTCGCAGGGATCCTGCATGATCGAAGTAGGTGCCGCGGCCTTCCACGCCCACCGTCTCGGCCACGGAAATCTGCACGTGATCGATGTAGCGCCGGTTCCAGATGGGTTCAAAGATTCCGTTGGCAAAGCGGAACGCCATAATGTTCTGCACGGTCTCTTTGCCCAGGTAATGATCGATGCGGTAGATCTGCTTTTCGTCCGCGACCTTGAGCAATTGCTGATTAAGCGTTCTAGCCGACTCCAAGTCGTGACCGAAGGGTTTTTCGATGATCACCCGCCGCCAGTGGTTGTTGCTCTGCTCCATCAACCCGGTGGCAGCGAGCTTTTCAACAATGGGTCCGAAGAAACTAGGAGCGGTCGCCATATAGTAGAAAACGTTTTGCTGAGTGGAGTGATCGCGGTCGATCTGGGCCAGGCGATCCTTGATCTGTGGGTAGAGCTTGTCATCGTTAAAGTCGCCCGCAAAATAATAGAAGCGGCGCGCGAATGCCTCCCAGGAATCGGCCTCGATACAGTCGCTGCAATATTCTTTGACGTCGTCCGAGATCTGCTTGCGAAAATCTTCGTTCGACATCTGTGTCCGGGCCACGCCCAGCACCGCGAACTCCTTCGAAAGCAGGTCTGCCCGGGAGAGGTTGTATAGCGCGGGAATCAGCATACGCGCCGTCAGGTCGCCCGCCGCTCCGAAGATCACCATCACGCAAGGATCGCCCTGCTTGCCGATACGCGGCTGGGTAGCGGCGGGCTGTTCCGCCAATTGGGCCATGATTAAGTCCTCAAATTCTCCTCTGGGAATGCCTCCGGCGTCTAAGCGCTCTTCTTCGCTGCATTTGCCTCGATATGCCCGCCAAATTTCTGCCGCATGGCGGAGAGCATCTTCTCTGCAAACGTGTGCTGCTGGCGCGAACGGAAACGAACGTACAAGGCCGCGGTAAGCACGTCGGCTGGGACGGCTTCTTCCAGGGCTGCCTGGATCGTCCAACGCCCTTCGCCGGAATCCTGCACATAACCTTCGTATTCCGACAAAGTCGGATTCTCCGCCAGAGCCATGGCCGTCAGATCGAGCAACCACGAACTCACTACGCTGCCACGCCGCCACACCTCGGCGATGTCCGGAAGATTCAAATCGTAACGGATATCCTCCGGCAACTCCTTGCTGACGGCGTTCTTGAAGATATCGAAGCCTTCGGCGTAAGCCTGCATCATGCCGTATTCGATCCCATTGTGCACCATCTTCACAAAATGCCCGGAGCCGGAGGGCCCGCAATGAATGTAGCCTTCCTCCGCCGTGCCGCCCAACTTCTCGCGGCCCGGAGTGCGCGGAATATCGCCTTTGCCGGGAGCGAGCGTCTTGAAGATGGGGTCGAGCCGCTGCACCGCTTCCTTGGGGCCTCCAATCATCATGCAGTAACCGCGGTCGATGCCCCAGACGCCGCCACTGGTGCCGACATCGACGTAGTGGATGCCTTTGTCCTTGAATTCCCTTGCCCGCCGGACGTCGTCCTTGAAGTAGGAGTTGCCGCCATCAAGTATGGCGTCTCCGGGCTGCATGTGCTGAGCGAGTTTCTGCACCGTTTGCTCGGTGGGCCCTCCCGCGGGCACCATCACCCAGACGGCCCGCGGCGCTTTCAGCTTGTTCACCAGGTCTTCGAGCGAGGACGATCCGATCGCCCCTTCGCCCGCCAGTTGCTTAACAGCGTCGCCACTGAGGTCGGAGACCACGAGTTGATGTCCGCCGCGCATCAAGCGCCGCGTCATGTTGGCGCCCATGCGGCCCAGACCTACCATTCCCAGTTGCATGCTCTGCTCCTAAATTTCTGCCGGCGGGTTATGCGATGGCTTGTGTCACCGCTGCGTGCAGCTTTGCCAGCCCGGCGTTTACGTCCCGTCCCAGGTGAACGCGCAACGCGCGCCGCCCGCGGTCAGCTAATACTTCGAAATCCCCGCGTGCCTGCGCCGCCTTGACCACGCCGAAAGTGTATTTCTGCCCCGGCACCGGCAACGCAACGGAATCTTCGCAGGTAACCTGCAGGAACACGCCGGAATTTGGCCCGCCCTTGTAAGCTTGTCCCGTGGAATGGAGAAAGCGCGGTCCGAAGCCTACGCACGTGGCCACGCGTTTTTTGTCGCGCACTAAGTGCCGAAGGGCCTGCAGGGCTTTCTCGTGTTCGGCATTCATCTGAATAAATCCCAGCACGGCGAAATAGTCGCCCGCCCGGATGCGGCCCAGATGAGCTTTCAGGTATCCGCCCAGAGATTTATTTCCCGGCGCAGTCTTGCCCAGTTCCCCCGCGTTCCTATCGTCGGTGAAAAGCTTGATGCCATTATCTTCGAGCAAAGGCTTCTCGGCGGGAAGAGAACCGGTTTTTTCGTACTCGTCAGTCAGGGTGCGAGTCGCCACTTTGCTGGCTTCAACATCGGGCTGATTAAATGCGTTGATGCCGATAATCGCTCCCGCGACCGCGGTGGCAATCTCCCAGCGGAAAAACTCCGCGCCCAGTTCGTAATTCTCTGCCATCGAGATGCGCACCACCGGATGCCCGGCTTTCTCAAGCGCTGCGACTTTCGCGTCCTGTCCAGCGTCGGGCGCCGACTCCAGCCTTACGTACGCAAACAACCGATCATTTCCGTAAACCCCGGGCGCGCCCAGTTCTTCACGATCGACCGGAATGATGCCGTGACCTTGCTTGCCCGTTGACTCGGCAAGCAATTGCTCGAGCCACGCGCCGAGATCCGAAATCCCCGGCGACGTGACAATCGTGACTTTGTCGCGGCCATTGCGTGCCGCCGTGCCCAAGATGATGCCC
>JBAVAV010000315.1:0-2022 GCA_049585895.1 Candidatus Sulfotelmatobacter sp.
ATACATTCGGCACTGGAGCCTCGGGATGGACGCGCGAATTCTGCTGAAAACGGCAGCCGCGATATGGCGGGGCAGCGGGGACTGATGGCAACGGTTACGGCGAGAGTGCGATGGCCGGGCGGCTGGGCCAGCGAAACCGCAGGCCGTGGACTGCGGGCGGGGCTGGGTCCGCTGCAGGCGCTTTTCTCCGCGCCGTCATTTCTATTTCTGGCGGCGCTGACGGCGACGCTGCTGCGGCACCCGGATGTCCCCTTCTATGAGATCGATCGCGTAGCGTTCGGGCTCCTTCTGCTGGGAGTAGCCGGGCGGGCGGTAGTGCTGCGCCAGCCGTTGCTGGTAATCGAACGGGCGACATGGCCGATGCTCGGCCTTACTCTTTTGGCGGTGAGCAGCGTGATCGGAAGGCATTTCGACAACCTGGTCTGGTCTCCGCTGGCGGCGAAGTTCATTGTGCCGTTCGCTCTGTTTCACCTGGCCGGGATCGTCTTCCGCGACGAGAAGAGGTTGCGCCAGTTTGAGGTCTTTGCGCTGGTGGTGCTCGCCTATCTTTGCTTCACCTCGATTGCTTTTCTGGTGAATGCGAAAAGCTTAATCTACCCGCGGTTTATTCTCGACGAAAGCCTGGGCTACCATGCCGATCGCGCCCGGGGTCCGTTGCTGCAGGCCGTGGCCAATGGGGTTTCGTTGAACCTGCTGGGAATTCTGGCAGTGCACGCATTCCTGCGGGGAAGGATACGCGGCCTGAAGGCCGCCGTGTTGCTTGCGTCCGTGCCAGTGGCGATCCTGGCGACTATGACGCGCGCGGTGTGGATTTCGTTCGCCGGCACGGTGGTCGCCTTGGTATTTCGTACGCATGACCGGAGGCTGCAACGTATTTGCGCCGGGGTCGCGGTGGTGGCGGCAGTGGGGTTGCTGATGGTGTTGAGTTTTGACGATCAGCGCCGCGCCCTCACCGACCGGCTGGAAGAGTCCGGGCCGGTTGAATTCCGGAAAGCGGTCTATACCGGCGGCTGGCAGATGTTTCTGGAAAAGCCGTTCACCGGGTGGGGAGTGAATCAGATGCCGACCGAGCTGGCGCGGCACGTCAGCGGGGCTACAAGGAAAAAGAACTGTATCCGCACAACACCTACCTGGAATTGCTGGTCGAGCATGGTATTGCCGGCCTGGCGCTGTATGTGTGGCTGATGTGGGAATTGGTTCGCCTGGGGCGCGGGAGAATTCCAAACGAAGAGCGCACGGGCTTGCTCAATCGACAGTTTCACACGATCTGGCCGATTCTGCTCGGGGCTTATTGGGTGAATGCGGCGGTCGTGGTGATGAATTACCAGTTCGTGAACGGACTTCTGTTCACGATGGCGGGGATGCTGGCCGCGCAAAGGCGGCGAGCCATTCGCGACGCCAGGCCGGTGCTGGCGTTTCCGGTCAAGCCGTTTACTGAGAACCCGGCCCAGACCGTGCTCCCCTAGTCTCGTTCCCCTTCTCAACCCCGTGGTGAAAGTCGCCTATCTCGCCAATCAATTCCCGGCCGCGGTCGAACCTTATGTCGGTGCTGAGATCGACGCCTTGCGGAAGCGGAGACTTGAGGTGCACCCCGGGAGTGTGCGCAAACCTCGCATCGAGGTTGAAGCGCCGGAACAGACTTTCGATGCAGAGATCATCTGTCTGCAGCCGATTCGTGTGCTCATTGTTCTCAAGGCAACCTGGTTACTCATCCGTAGATGGAAACGAATTGCCGGCCTCGTGCAGCGGGTGGTGCTCCGGGGCAGGGAATCGCCGGTGCGAAGAATAAAGGCGCTGGCGCACACCGGGATGGGCGCTTGTTACGCGGTTGCGCTCAGAAAACGAAAGGTGGATCACATCCATGCCCACCACGGATACTTCGGCTCGTGGATCGCCATGGTGGCGGCGCGGCTGCTGGGCGTGGACTTCAGCATGACGCTGCACGGGTCCGACTTGCTGCTACACAACGCGTATCTCGACACGAAACTAAAGAACTGCAGCTTCTGCGTCACCATCTCCGAA
>JBAVAV010000316.1:0-1808 GCA_049585895.1 Candidatus Sulfotelmatobacter sp.
TCTATTAACTGTGTTCCTTACCGGTACTTCGCTCCCAAAGATTCCAGCCTGTCTGTAGGCAGCAACCATAGCTTCTGAAAGGTCTTCCGATACAACTGGTTTATTTGTTCCTGGTTGAATAAACAAATCCGAAGGAAATAATGATTTTGTAGTATCTTCGAAAACCATCATACTATCCCAATGATGTACATGTGGAGTCATGATAAACCTGAGTGTTCCCCTGCCAGTTTTTAAAGTCTCATTATCCCAAAATGAGATATGGTCTACAGGCATGTTATACCAGACTGTCAAGTTTAGTTTGGAGCTTAGGTCACTACAAACCAACTTTGCCTTCGGACATTTAAGAAATTCCATTCCACCCCATTCATCACTCTCAAAATGTAAGAATGCCACATATGCTAATTTTTCTAGTGGGATAACCTCTTTCACCTTTTCTTCTATTTTGGCATACATTCCAACAGGTCCTGTGTGGATAAGGGATGGGTGTTCGTCTTCAATTAAGAATTGGTTGAACGTAAAACCATAGGCTTCCACAAATCCGGCTATCCTGTAGATACCATCAAGTATTTCAGATATTGTAACATCAATATCTTTAGGATATAGATGACTCTTGCTGACTTCTGGCATACAACTTTATATCATTAATCCAGAACTAGATAAATATTCATTAGTTAGTTCCACGAAATCGTAGCTTATAACTTATAGTCCAGTTGACCGATCCAAGCTTACCTATTGCCTTATGTTGACAGAATTTCTGATAGGGCTTCTTTTCCTACAGTAGACGTAGGACAAGCTTTGAGAAAATGAATTATGTCTATTTCTTATACCCTATCACAATTTCTGCTGGACCGGCTAAAGATCTCCGTTCTATGTTCTTAAATCCAACATCCGTAAGTATTTTAGATATTTCAGCAAATGAATAATTCCTTCCTCTCTCTAGTTCCACTATCATATTCAAACTCATCAAAGCTGAAGGTACTGGCCCAGTCTTTTCGTCGTTTAACAACCATTCACTAATAATAATAATGCCATGTTCGCTCGGAAGACTGTCATAAACTCTTTTCAACAATACTCTGGCTTTTTGCTCATGGTAGAGATGTATAATATGAGATAATAATGCCACATCACAATCTCCAGGAAGTTCCTGATTAAAGTAATCCAATACCTTCGTCTGAATTTTATTCTCTAAACTGAATTGTTTTATATACTCATTTGCAACTGCGCACGCTGGCCCTAAATCTAATAGTGTCGCAAACATCTTGGGGTTCTCCTTCACAACTTCTATTGCATAAACTCCGGAACCCCCACCAATGTCCATCAATTTTTTATAGTTTGAAAAATCAAATATTTTTGTAAGTGCCATAGCAGGTCCTACACTGACGCCATACATAGCTCTAGTAAACACCTGCATTTGTTCAATTGCCTGGTTGGATCTTGCTTGATCAAACATACTTCCTGCAGCTCCCCTACCTCCTTCAATGTCTTCAATAGGCTTGTTTGTTTTCACTGATTGAGGAAGTTTGTCCCATCTTCTGTATGATTGCTTATCCAGCATGGTTATAAAATCCCCCATATAGCTAGATGGTTTGCCTTTGTCTAGATATGTATCCGCAAGCTGAGAATTCGAATATAGTGCCTTTCGTCCATTTGGTGTGTCCGTACTTGTTTTTTCTATTAATCCTAGCGATACAAGTACAGTAACAAATGCTTCAGCAGCGCGATTCTCTATGTTTAGCATATTTTGTATTTCATCGATATTTACTGATTTTCCAGAAAGTTTGCTGAAAACCTCCAATTCTACCGCACTC
>JBAVAV010000317.1:0-4687 GCA_049585895.1 Candidatus Sulfotelmatobacter sp.
TCTGACAAGAACGCGATTCACGTGATGAGTGTCAAGATGCTCAAGCCCATGAAGAGCAGCGACTCGATGAACCGCTATTAGATGTCCGACGATGCCGGTTAGTGTTGCGCGGGGGGGCGGCGGAATCCGCCCCCATTTTTCTTTCTTTGCTCGGTGTCCGCGCCTAAGCTTCATGCCGGGAGCATTGATGCGTTCCGTCCTACAGGAGAGGCATTCTGCTGCAGTAATGGCGGCCGTTTGCGCATCGAGCAAGCGTGCGGCTTTTGTTTATACTGGGAACTTGCCTTCTGGCGATCCTGCGTTCTCATTTTAGAAAATGCTATGACGGAAATGCTTGCGGTGATGGCACGGCACGGCTACGCGGTCATCTTCGGGTTGCTGCTCGCGGAGGCAATGGGTCTTCCCTTTCCGGCCGCGATTGCCTTGGTGGCGGCGGGCGCCGCTGTAGCTTCGCATACCTTGGGGGCTCTGGCGGTGCTGATTACTGCGATTACGGCGCTGCTGCTGGGCGATACCGTGCAGTTCTTTTTGGGACGGAAAATGGGTTGGGGTTTGCTGGGATTTCTGTGCCGCGTGTCGGTCAATCCGGAGACCTGCATCCTTCGGTCGGCCGAATCTTTTTACAAGCGCGGCAAAACTACCCTGGTGATCGCCAAGTTTATCCCGGGCATCAACACCATGGCGGCGCCCCTGGCAGGCAGCATGAGGATGAGATTTGGCCAGTTTTTCCAGCTCGATCTGGCCGGGGCTTCGCTATACGTCTTAACCTATCTGGTGGTGGGATATTTGTCACGGGACTTCCTGGCCGTGATTCTGCGCGGATTTCACGCTGCCGGGCGCACCATGGAGGCGGTGGTAGTGGTGGCGCTGGTGGTATATGGCGTCTACCGCATCGTGCAATTCCGCAAGCATCGAGGCGATCGCGTGGTGCCGCGCATACAGGTCCAGGACCTGGCCCTGCGTCTGGCATCGGAGCAGGGAGACCAGGTGCAGATCGTTGACGTGCGCAGCCATGGCTACTACAACGCCGGATCGGAGCGCATCAAGAACTCAATTCGCATTGAGCCCAACAATCTGGAGGAAGAGATCAAGAACTTGTCCAAGGACAAGGATATTTATCTCTACTGTACTTGAGCGCGCGAAGCGACCAGCGCCCGGGTGGCGCATCTGCTGCGGGAAAAAGGATTCAACACATTCGTGATCGTCGGCGGTTTGACTGCCTGGCGCAAAGCGGGAGAACCCCTGGAGTCGGTGCCCCAGGACGATTTAGTGAAGTTGCCGACGTTTAATTAGTGGTTGGTTAGCCGTGCCGGTCGTTCGTCTCCCTTCCATCGTTAGTGCCCCTCTTTCTAGTATGCGGCGAACTCACCCATCGAGTAGGATGATGGCTCATTTCATGGGGCACCACGATTCAACGAACCGCATAGGCAGCTCGCGCGTTCTCAGCGGCGCGCTGGTTCTGCTTTGGCTTTCGGTTTTTCTGAACTACATCGATCGCAGCAATCTTTCCATCGCCGCACCTCTGTTGAAAGAAGAGCTGGGGCTCTCTGCCTCGCAACTGGGAGTGTTGCTCTCCGCCTTTTTCTGGACTTATGCCTGCTTGCAAATTCCTGCGGGTTGGTTGGTGGACCGGTTCGAAGTGAAATGGGTTTTCGCGAGTGGTTTCCTTCTCTGGTCTGCGGCCACCGCGGTCACCGGAGTTCTGCACAGCTTTGTGGCGCTGCTTGCGGTGCGCGTAGTTC
Source organism: Candidatus Sulfotelmatobacter sp. (assembly GCA_049585895.1). Classification (GTDB taxonomy): domain Bacteria; phylum Acidobacteriota; class Terriglobia; order Terriglobales; family Acidobacteriaceae; genus Sulfotelmatobacter. The sequence continues at coordinate 1,743 of JBAVAV010000317.1, forward strand.
TTGGCCTGGGAGAATCGGTTGCCTACCCATCGTATTCGAAGATTATTGCCAGCCATTTTCCTGAGGGTCACAGAGGCCGCGCAAATTCGATCGTCGCCTCCGGCTTGGCCTTCGGACCCAGCTTCGGCATGCTGTTTGGCGGCACGCTGATGGCACGCTTCGGCTGGCGTCCTTTTTTCGTGGTCCTGGGATTGATGAGCCTGCTGTGGCTGCTACCGTGGGCGGCATGGATGCCGCGCACGAAAACACTCGCGGATCGCCATCCAGGCCCATGTCCGGCCACTTTAGAAATCATTTCGCGGAGGGCATGGGTGGCAACGGCCCTGGGTTTGTTTTGCGGTAATTACGTCAACTATTTCCTGATTACGTGGCTGCCCTTTTATCTCGTGCGGGAGCGTGACTTTTCCATGAGTTCAATGGCCAAGGTCGGCGGGGCGGTCATGCTTACCGCCGCACTCTCAGCCATCTTGTGCGGAAAACTTTCCGATCGTTGGGTTCTTGCGGGCACAACAACTACTCGGGTTCGAAAAGGCTTTATGGTCACTGGAGGTCTCTGCGTGGGCGCGTTTCTGATGGCCGCAGTGGCAGCGCCCCGAGACATCTCGGTGGGATTGCTGATGATGGCGGGTGCGGGCTTTGGCATGGGAAGCTCAAACGTCTGGGCGATCACCCAGACTCTGGCTGGGCCTCAGGCCGCTGGGCGCTGGACCGGCACGCAGAACTTCGTCGCGAATCTCGCGGGCGTGATAGCACCCGCGCTCACGGGAGTTCTGGTGGACCGCACCGGCCATTTTCTGTGGCCGTTCCTGATTACCGCAGCAGTCGCATGGTCTGGCGCCGCGGTCTGGAGGTTCTTACTCGAACGGGTAGAACCCGTGCCATGGAACTACACCGCAAGCGCGATGGCGCAAGCCGCCTTGGCTGGCGACGCCTTAGCCACCGCTACCTTATTGGCGGACGAATAGACAAGCCGAGATCAAGTACGACATTACACACCGAATTGCCGCAGGTGATGATCGAGGTGTTTGTACATCCCGGTGGCCCACTCCTGCGCTGTCAGCGGGCCAAAGAAGGAATGTGGATGCTTCGTGCATCGCGCCGCCCCACCCTGGTGAAAATTCCGAATGCGATCTTTGAGTTGTTCCTGCTCTCGAGCAAAATCTCTATTGTCGGCGATCACAAAGTTCTTGTCGGTAGGACCGTTCTTAGAGAACGGCTTGTCATTAGTAAACGCGGACCGGACGAAGGGCCCGAGTATCCTGCCAATCAGCAGCCGAGGCAAAACCACGCGCCCGGAAGCCACATCCAGTGTCGCCGAACAATGCGCCATCATCTGCGCCACATCCATCTTCCCCCACTCGTGTTGGGTCGTAGGCTTTAGCTTGTCGATGCGGGAGACTATCTCGTTGACCGCATCAGGTTGGAATAGATTCTTCATGCTCCTCCCCCACGGCTGAAACGTCTGCCAGCGGTCAAGATGATAGCATCAGACCGGCGGCCCGGCGCTCGCTGTCCGCGGGCTGGTGTAGGTCTGATTCTGATGGCATCTAACCGGGAAGTTGAGATCAAATTTCGCGTGCGCGACTTGCGGGCCCTCGCGCGCCGGCTACGCGGCGCGGGTTTTCGTCTGGTGACGCGGAGGACGCGCGAAATGAACACCCTATATGATCTGCCGGGGGAAATTCTGCACGCGCGCAAGGAACTGTTACGATTGCGGCAGTACGGCTCGAAATGGAGCTTGACGCACAAAAGCGGTGGAAAGAAGGGCCGGCATAGCAGCCGGGTTGAGTTAGAGACTCGCGTTGCCGACGGCAAGAAGATGGATCTGATCTTGCGGGCGCTGGGATACGCGCCGTCATTCCGGTACGACAAGTTTCGCGCGGAGTGGACTGACGGGAAGGGGCAGGTGGTCCTGGACGAGACCCCTATTGGGGCTTTTTGCGAGATTGAGGGATCACCACGGTGGATTGATGCGACCGCGAAAGCGTTGGGCGCAGCCGAGGTGGACTACATTACGAAGAATTATGCGGGTCTGTTCCTGGAATGGAAGCATCAGACTGGTAGTACCGCGAACGAAATGACATTCGCCGGAGTGGGGCGAAGGCCGGGGGTGCGCACATGAAAGTGCTCACAGAGTTTGGAATCGGACGCGAGGTCTGCATCGTTCTGTTGGGATGTGCCTGTGCGGTTGGAGCGTCAGCGCAGGATATCCCAGTCCCGCAGTTGAAGCCTGGTTCCGAGCGTAAGCCCGCAGAGCCAATCATCCTATCCTCTCAGCCTGCCGTCCCGCAGTCGATCGCGTTGACCGTGCCGAAGGGTACGCCGATACAGGTAGCACTAGATCAGGAAGTGCGTGTCCGCAAGGTCGGACAGATCATCCACGCACGCGTGGTGGAGCCTGTGTACGCCTTCGACAAGCTGGTGGTGCCCGCGGGAACTGAAGTGCTGGGCCAGGTTTCGAAAATCGAGCATCCCTCCAAAGGGAAGCGCACCGACGCGGCGCTGAACGCGGATTTCACCCCGGTGTGCGAGGTGGAAACGGAGTTCAGCGAACTGGTGCTGAAGGACGGAAAGCACATCGCCCTACGCGCGAGCGTGACGCCAGGTTCGGGTCAAGTGCTGCAGTTGACCACCACGAGCGAGAAAAAGAAGACGCTGAAAGATGTGCCTTCGGAGAAAGCCAGCGAGGCGAAGCAGCAGGCCAGGCAGGAATGGGATAGCGCGATGAAGCAGTTGAAGACGCCCGGCAAAATGCATCGGCTGGAGCGGTTTCTGCAATCACAGCTGCCGATCCACCCGCAATACATTCCGGCGGGCACCATCTATTTTGCGGAACTGAACGATCCGCTCGACTTCGGCAGCAAGATCCTGACGCCGCAACTGGCCTTGTCATTCGGTGGTCCCTTACCGCCGGGGAGCGTGGTACATGCGCGTTTGACCACGGC
>JBAVAV010000318.1:0-2329 GCA_049585895.1 Candidatus Sulfotelmatobacter sp.
GTACAAAACCAAGGCTGACGTAGCCGCCTTCGTGAAGAAAACTGTTGCCGACGGCGCGGCGGCAATTACCGCCAAAGGCGACAAAGGAATGTCCGATCTGGTGATTGATCCCTTCAGCCACCAGCAGGTTCGCCTCTCCGACCTGGCTTATGGTTTGATCGAACACTCCGGCGAGCACTACGGACAACTCGTCGTCTATTACCGCTTGTCCGGTCTGGTGCCCCCCGAATCGCGTCCCAAGAAATAGAGATATTCTCTTGTCATTCCGAGGAGCGAAGCGACGAGGAACCTGTTTTTCTCGGCCATCAATACTCTGGCGCGGCACCTCAAGTGCCGCGTCAGTTCTCAACTACCCCACCGCATAGGGATACCGCCGTTGCCGCTCCGGGAAGACCCGCACCAACACCAGCCCCGCGATGAATCCTCCCACGTGCGCCCAGAAGGCCACCCCGCCGATTGCTCGGCCCTGGTACGCGATCGAGGTAGCCGCTCCGCTCAAAAACTGCAGCACGAACCAGTATCCCAAAATAACCCACGCCGGCACGTAGAGGACAAACACGAAGAACCACGTCAGCACCCTTGCGCGCGGATACAGAACAAAATATGCGCCCAGCACTCCCGCAATGGCGCCGCTGGCTCCAATCGTGGGCAAGTGCGAGTGCGGATCCACTGCAACCTGAGCGAACATCGCAATCAAGCCCGTCAGCAGATAAAACACCAGATACTTGAAATGCCCCAGGTAGTCTTCCACATTGTCGCCAAAAATATAAAGAAACCACATGTTGCCCAGCAAATGCATCCACGAGCCGTGCAGAAACATCGCCGTGAAGAAGGGAAGGATCACGGCCGGCAACGAATACTTGGGCGAGCCGGCCAAAAAAGCCGTCAAATGTGACGGTACCAAGCCGAACTGCGAGACCAGCGCGTCCAGGCCGTGCGGATCGGCTTGAGTAAGCGTCCACTCCCACAAGTAGACCAGGATATTGAGGCCGATGAGAAAGCCGTTGATAAAGGGCGTACTATATCGCGGCTGGTCGTCTTTGAGTGGAAGCATGAGAGACTAGGTGATTGAGTCATCGGGTCATTGAGTGATTGGGCAATTGAAAACCAAAGCAGTCAAGGTTTCAATCGCCCCATCACCCGATCACCAAATCACACAATCCTCTCATGAATGGCGTCCTCATCATCGATAAGCCCGCCGGATGGACCTCCCACGACGTGGTCAACCGCGTCCGCGGCATCCTCCATCAGCGTTCCGTCGGGCACTTGGGGACGCTCGATCCGCTGGCCACGGGCGTTCTGCCCCTGGTTACCGGCAGCCTGACCCGGCTGGCCCAGTTTTACACCACTTCAGAGAAAAGCTACGAGGGCGTGATCCGTTTCGGCTTCGCCACCGACACTTATGACGCGGAGGGAGAACGCACCGCCTCAGACGATGCGATGAGCAGTCCCGATCTCAGCCTCGACCGGGTCAGGGAAGTGGCCGCCGATTTCCGGGGGATGATCGAGCAGATGCCGCCGCCCTTTTCCGCTAAAAAGCTCCATGGCGTCCCGGCCTACAAACTGGCGCGAAAACAAAAAGAAGTCATCTTGAAGCCCGTCCAGGTGGAGGTAAAAGAATTTGAGATTCTAAGCGTGGAAGGAGACCGCGCCCGTTTTCGTGCCCGCGTCGCGTCCGGAACCTACATGCGCTCGGTGGCCCACGACATGGGCCAGCGTCTGGGCTGTGGAGCGCATTTGGAATCGCTGAGGCGCATGGCTGTTGCCGAGTTCACTATCGCCGAGGCTCACGCCATCGAGCAGATCCAAGCTGCTGCCAATCGTGGGCAAGTCGAGGAGTTGTTCGTCCATCCTCGGCAACTCTTGCCGGGACTTCCTTCCGTCACCGCCGATGTAGCCAACGCCGCCCGCATCCGCAGCGGGCGCACCGTCAACCTTCCCGAACTATCCCGCGCCCGCCAGGTAAAGGTCTTCGAAGGGCAAAGGGAACTCATCGCCATCGCCACTCGCGTGGCGGGAACTTTGTTCCATCCCAGGATCGTGCTGGTAAGCGGCGCAGACACTTCCCACGTCAAGTTAGTGGCAGATCCTGTCCGCCGATCCTGATTTTGCATTGAATTAGGAGCCTGTCTGCGGACTGTGCTGCGGCCGGTGCGTTTCTCACTGACCGAGCACCGCTTTCCCTGGCTTCAACTGCGACTGAGGAAGCCTGACGATGGCAAACCAGAAGTTTTCCATTGCCCGCACAACGGCCTCGAAGTTTTTGAAATCGATGGGTTTTACCACATAGCAATTCGCGCCCAGTTCATAGCACCGGCACACATCTTCC
>JBAVAV010000319.1:0-1530 GCA_049585895.1 Candidatus Sulfotelmatobacter sp.
ACCGCAACCAGCCGCGCCTGGTCAAGATCGTCGACGACACGGGGCGCGGGCGGATTTTGCTGGTCGATGTGATCGAGACGAACGGGCACACGGGCAACGGGCGGCTGGCGGGTGCCTTGCCGGGGCCTGGACAGGCCGCAGTGAGGTCGTGTGTTACCTTCGAGCGTCATTCGCGAGGGCCAATAGGCCCGCTTGCGCTGGTTGCTAGTGGGGCTGGCCATAAGTCGTGCAAGAAAGTTGCGGGGTATGCTCGGCGAACCATTTCCGCATCATGGCAGGGGACCAGAGCCAATTAAAGGGATGGGCGTAGCGTTGGTTGTACTCCGGCCCAGAGATGCGAACATGCTCGATGAACTCGGCCCGGCTTCTCCAAGAGCCACGCTTGAGATAGTAGTAACTGAACGCCTCAATCAACGATTCGGCCTGGTTCAGCCACGAGGAATGCACCGGGGTGAAGCGGGGCCGCCACCAGCCCCCGCACCCAGACCAGTACGTCGCGGTGTCGCCAGCCGTATGGCTGGGGTCCCCATCCTGCACCAGGAACACCCTCTTCAAGTGGCTATGGCGGCGGCGGAACGCCTTCATCTCCCTGATGTAGTGCTCGGCGTCCTTGCTGTCCTCGGCTGCCACCTCCATCCGTCCACTGTGGACGATCAGGAAGAACAAGAGGTTGACCGTGCCGTGCCTGGTATACTCGAACTCCTGCTGCTCGATGGAGCCGGGGATGGCTCGCCGGATCGGGCTACGCTCCAGCACCTGGTGGTTGGGCTTCTCATCCACCGCTACCACCCAGATGCCCTGGCGGGCCAGCCGTGCCGCATTCTCATAGCACCAAAGGACTTGCTCCGCCCTCTGCTTGAACTGCTCGTCGAGCCGCGATGTCTTCCAGTAACGGGTGCGGTGCGGTTGCAGGTCCACCTCGGCCAGGATTCGCCGGACGGTGCGGTCGCTGATGTCCGGGACAATGCCGTCGGCGATGGCCTGGCTGACCAGGTCCTTGCTGGTCCAATGGGTGATGTGCAAGCCTTCGGCGATGGGCTCCAAACAGGCCAGTTCGATGATTTGGGCACGCTGGAGAGGGGAAATCTCATGGGGACGGCCGATGCGGGGTTCGTCCAGCAGGAGTGCCTTCAAGCCGCCCTGCTCGTAGCGGCGGCAGACCCGCCAGACGGTGGCTGGATCACACTCCAGGCGGTCGGCTATGCCCCCGATTGGTTCACCGGCGGCTACGGCCAAGACGATGCGGGCATGCTGGACCTCAAACCAAGGCAGACGCCGGGCTCGGGCAACGGCTCGGAGAATCTGCAGGTCCCCAGCAGCGACGCTCAAGGGGCGAGGTTTCCGCCCACGCATGGAAGAACTTCCTATGCCGAAGCAGGGCTCTACCTCCATCATACCGCTTCCGCAACTTTCTTGCACGACTTATGGCCAGCCCCACTAGCACAGCCCTGCGCGCTCTAGCATGGCTGCGCTACCTAGCACGGCACGCAGCATCTCGCCCAGCCAACAGCAAACCAGACCAGCAAGCCG
>JBAVAV010000320.1:0-4402 GCA_049585895.1 Candidatus Sulfotelmatobacter sp.
CCTTGAACTACCTTTGCGCCATTCCCAGCAGGGCGGGTAAGCAGATCTTTGCGACCGGTGAACAGGCCCAAGCCGAATTGACTCGCTATGATGCGACATCCAAGCAGTTCGTTCCGTTTCTGGGAGGGGTGCCCGCCGAACATGTGAGTTTTTCGCGCGATGGGCAGTGGGTAGCCTACGTCACCTATCCCGACGGCGAATTGTGGCGCTCCAAGGTGGACGGTGCCCAGAAGCTCAAACTCGCGAGTGGGGTGCGAGCTTTAATGGTGGATTGGTCCCCGGACGGAAAGCAAATCAGTTTCGTGGCCAGACAGCCGACGGTGGCTCTCCAGATAATCTCCGTGGACGGCGGCAAACCCGAGTCGCTGCCCATGGGTGATTCTCCAACCTTGAACCACTCGTGGTCACCGGACGGAAATATCATCGTATTGGGGGAGTGGGTCGGCACGAAGACACCAGTCCTGAGGCTGCTCGACCTCAAGACAAGGCAGACTTCCATCGTGCCTGGATCGGAAGGTCTAATCTATCCTGTCTGGTCACCCGACGGCCGCTACATTGCCGCCGACGCCTATGGCGGACCTCGGAATGGCGCCTGGATCTATAACGTGTCCACTCATGAGTGGAAGAGACTACCTCTGGTGGAATACAACTACTGGGCCTGGTCGAGCGACAGCAAGTACATCCACTATGACATCCCCTCCGGCGACCAGACGACTGCCATGCGCCTACGCGTGGCCGACGGCCAGATCGAGAAGGTTGCCACGCTTACAGGCATCCGCCGGGCGAGGGGAGCATTTGGCGAATGGTTCGGATTGGGTCCGGGTGACGCCCCTCTGTTATTGCGCAATACAGGAAACCAGCAGATCTATGCCCTCGACTGGGAAGCACCGTAGAGTGGGATTGAAATAGGCCTTAGCACTCAAAACCGGTCACTTAGTGATAAGGCGATGTTTCGCCACCGACGGAGGTTCCAGTTTCCGTGTAGCAAAGTTTACGTGATCGCGTATTCCAAAGACACCATGCCTGTTTTGCGGACCCTGTGAGCTGTAAGCGATAGTTTGATCCGCTTCCCCTGGCTGGGCACCAACGGAACTCCCGCACCGAGAAGGATTGGGACGATACCGACCTCAACCGTGTCGACGAGTCCGTCTTCCGCGAGGCTACGGAAGAGCGCTCCACCGCCGAAGAGCCAGATATCCTTTCCAGGGGCGGCTTTCAGAGCGGCCACGGTTTCCCGATGACCGTCCGTCACGATAACAACTTCGGGGTGGTCCTGTTGCTTCAACGTTCGCGAAAAAACAATCGTCTTCATACCGGGTAGCGAGACACGTCCGGCGACCACCATCGTGTCAAATGTCCGGCGCCCTACCAACATGGTGTCGAACTGACTGAATAGTGCAGTGAAATCGAATTCCGGGTCCGTGGTTATCCAATCGGTTTCGCCCTTTGGTCCCGCGATATAACCGTCTAAACTCATCGCCACTGCATACCGGATGCGCCGCATGAATGTCTCCTTAGCGTGTTGCGTGCAAATCTTTTGCCGCGATTATACGTCTCGCCTTTGTCGCGAAGACGTGACCAGGGGATTGGAGTCCATCCGCGAATTGACGAGCAATTCGGAGGTCGATTCGTCAATTGAAAATCACGCGATACCACTGGCGACTGGGGTGTTGATCCGGATCCGTGGTCGTTCCACACGCAATCCGGAAAGTGGATTCTACGGTCTGCATAGGGATAACCTGACAACAACAGGAACAGTCAGCGACGCGATAAAATCCTTCTCATGGCAGAAAAATCACCTACTCCCGACGAAAAGCTGCAACAGGAATTCAACCGCTGGGCCGCGGCCGGGGAAGGCCCGAAGATGGAAAACCACCATCTCGACATCACCGAGAAAACACTGCGCCTGATGAACCTGCGCCCGGGCGAGCGCGTCCTCGATCTGGGCTGTGGCTCGGGTTGGGCTACGCGCCTGCTGGCACGGCTGGTGGGCGAAGGGCCAGAAGGATTCGGCCAGGTGGTGGGACTCGACGTTTCCGACGAGATGGTGCGGCTGGCGCGGGAGGCGTCGAAAGATTTCGACAACATTCTCTACGTCTGGGGATCGGCACAGCAGATTCCGTGGGAGGAAAACTTCTTCGACAAAGTGTTGTCGGTGGAGTCGTTTTACTACTATCCCGACCAGGACCGGGCGCTGATGGAGTTGTTCCGCGTGATGGCGCCGCGGGGAAGGCTGTTCATCCTAATCAACCTGTACAAAGATAATCAGTATTCCCTGCAGTGGGTGGACAAGCTGAAAGTTCCCGTACAGGTGCGGTCAGCAGCCGAGTACGTCGAGCTGCTGAAGAAACATGCCTTTGAAAATGTAGAGGCGCGGCGCATTTCCGACGACACCCCCACGCCGGATGATTACAAGACCAAGTCATTCAACAGCCTCGAAGACTTGCGGGCTTTCAAGCGCGAGGGGGCGTTGCTGCTGATGGCATCCAAGCCGGACCTGCGCACGCCCGCGCCGGGCTACGCGATTTATTAAAGCTCAGATCTCGCTGTCGTCGTCATCGTCCTTGTCGCGATGGTTCAAGTCCTTCACCGGACTGAGAGCCCGGCCGTCGGAGGCGTGGTGAATCTCAATCCTGCCATTGACGTTCTCCAGCTTGATGTGCGTCCCGCCGGTGGCTAATTCGCCGCGCAGATCGTGGCCCACATAGCGGTGATGATTCACGCGCAGGCCGAAATCGTTCTCGATTCCGCCGGAAACGGTGCTGGCCTCAATCTCTGCTTTGGAGTCCGAAGGAATCGTCAATTCCAACGAACCATTCACCGAATTCAAATCGATGGAAGATCCGGCGAGCTGGTCAAAGCGGGCGTCCAGGTGGCCGTTGATGGTTGAGAGCTCGGCGCGGCCCGACAGATTATGAGCTTCTAGATGCCCATTGATACAGGAGGCTCGCACTTCGCCCGTCACGCCCGTGATGTCGAGCGCGCCATTAATCAGCTTGATTTCGTCCAGCCGCGCGCCGCGCGGGACTGTCAGCGTGTACTCGACGCCGGCGGGGTTGTTGCGTGAGCCCCAGTTGAAGTTCAGATTATGGCCGGGATACTTGGTGCGGATGGAAAGATGGTCCTGGCCAGAATCGACCTCAATGCGGACGTCGTCGAGGCGTTCCTTGGTGCCCGCATACTTTACGGCATCGACCTTGACTTCATTCCGGTCCCAGGTGGAGATGTGGACCGCCCCGTTGATGTTATCCAGCTCTACCCGGCCATTCGGAGTGAGACCGTAGGTTTGATGAAACTCCTCCGTGAAGGCATGATCGGAGGCCTCTGCCCCCAAAGCGAGGGCAAACAGGGCGCATACCGTCCCAAGGATTACTCCCAACGGGGCGGGGAATCGGCGGTTCGTGGTTTTAGGGATCATGATTTCCTCCGTCAAACGTTTCAGACGCGACAGGATATAGACGCAACAAGATCAAATTGGTGAGAAGCCAGACCCGGAAAGAGAGAGATTCCCACATCCGGTTGTACGCACATTACCTCGGTCATGTTTTCCCGAATATCGTATTGTTCCCCGGATCATCCTTCGGCTTCTTTTTTCCCGCTTCCGTCAAGATATATACGCCCAGGATCGTCATCTCCGGCTCGATGGGATGCCGGTATCGCTGGCCGGGAAAGACCACATAGTAAATCGCCGGATAGAATAAAATCAGCCAGAGCAGCAGTCCGGCGCCCGGCCGGCGTTGGCGCAGAGCGCGGCCCAGTCCCCAGAACATAAGCACCGAAGATGCCAGAAACAACGAGTTCTTTACCTCCGCCAACCACCAGACCTGCGCCAACCTCGGCGGTCCAGCCCAGTAATAGATAGAGCGCTTGAGAGAGAGAACGGCAAAGCGCAGGTAGTCGGCTTCGATGTAATCCAATGCCTGCCGCTTGCGCATCGCGATGTAGGCCAGTTCGCCCATTGCGACGTATTGGCGCATGGCATAAACGCCCTGAGTGGGGTGCAGATATTCCATCCAGGTGCCGTCGGCGCCCGGGCCATTGCCTAAGCGCAGTTCCGCGCCGAAGTTATCCCGAATGAAAATGAATTTGCCGAAGGTTCGATAGTCGTGCATCAGCCAGGGCGCGATACAGGCCACGAAAACTATGGATGCGAGCGCCACACCTAGCAATGACTTGTTGCCACGCCGGGCCCGCTGATACCAGGCCCACAGACCCGAGGCCGGCAAAAACGCCAGCAGCACCGTGCTGGTGAGCGCTGCGATGCCCCAGAGGAAGCCGAACCCGGCCCACGACCTCAGACCCTCGCGATCTTCCATGCTGATCGCGAGCCAGAAAATTGCCGCCAGCAGCAGCGCGGAAAGACTCGTTTCCCAGACCCAGCGCGTACACCAATACATAACAT
>JBAVAV010000321.1:0-1654 GCA_049585895.1 Candidatus Sulfotelmatobacter sp.
TGTTGGAGGGTCAATGCCGTTAGAAGATATTCTGCCGCTGGCCATCGGAGCCTGGGGCGTGATGCTGCTCCTGGTCTTGTCGCTGTGCCGGGCCGCGAAGCAGAACGATGATGCGATGGACGCGGCGGTCGCGAACGCGATAGCGGCAGACAGCGGCGCCGAGATCGTGCGTCTGTCGTCACCCGAGCGGTCGCTGCGGAGCCTCAGCGTCGACGACGCCGCGGACTTGCTCGGCGTGAGCCCGCACACGTTGCGGGTGTGGGAGGAGCACTACGGCTTCCCCACATCGAGTCCGTCGGAGGCGCGCTACAACCAGTCCGAGGTGCTCGCGCTACGCGACAGTCTCGAAGATGGGGTATCGATCACCTCAGCCGTGATCCACGCACGGGCGCACAACCGGCGACGGCGTAGTGCCGCTGCCGCGCACGTGCTCGGGCATCTCGACGGCGGACTCGCGTCGTAGCCTCGTCAGCGCTGGCGAACGTGACCCGCGGCTAGCCGCCCGAACTCGAACGCCGCAGTTCCGGTCGTAACGACGGGGTCCTGCGCGGCGAACTGGCGCAGCGCGGGCTCGTCGTCGGTATCGACAACCGCGAGCCCGTACGAGTCGTCCTCGGTGAGGACGGGTCCGAACACGACCATGTCGCCACGCTCGAGGTACGGCCGCCAGTGGGCGGCGTGGCGGTTCATGATCGCGCGCTCGGAGTCGGTCATGGTCTGGGCGAAGTCCGGGCGCGGAGCGATCAGGCGCAGGGCGAAGATGGGCATGCCGCGGACTCTAACGCGGGGCGAGGTCCGGATCACGCGCCTCCGGAGCATCATCGAGCTACGGGCTCGAGCGCCGTCCGGGCGCGCCGCCCGCGCGCGCCCTCAGTTGTGGATCACGGCGGAGACAACTCCACCGCCGTGGTACCCACCGTCCTTGTTGTAGGAGATGTAGAGCCTGGTGCCGTTCGGGAACGACCGGTCGACGTTCACCTTAACCGAGTAGAAGCGGTGCGGAGCCACGTACCAGGTCGGCGTGCTCCAGCTATACCACCGCGTGTCGTGGTGATACACCGTCCCGGTGTTCGTATAGATCGTGAAGAAGCCCTTGGCTGTATCCCCCGGCGCGACGTCGATGTACGTCTGGACCAGTCGACGTGCAGCCCGGTGCCTCCGACCGGTCGAAAGCTGAGCGGAGGAATCCGGGCATCGAAACGCCGCCGGATACCGCCTCAGCTCGCAGCTTGCTCGACGAGCGCGGCGATCCTGGCCTCCACGTCGGCGGTCATCTCCTTGAGGGCAAACCCGATCGGCCACATGTCATCGTCGTCGAGCCTCGCCTTGTCGCTGAAGCCGAGCGTCGCGTAGCGCATCTTGAACTTCCCCGCGTCCTGGAAGTGGCAGACGACCTTGCCGTCCTTGGCGTACGCCGGCATCCCGTACCAGGTTTTGGGCGTGAGATCCGGCGCGGTGGCGGTGACGATCGCATGGACGCGCTCTGCCTTGACGCGATCCTCGTCCGCCATCTCGGCGATCTTCGCGAGCACGTCGCTTTCCCCGTCGGCGCCGTTCGCGCTCGCCTTCATCTCCCGGACCCGCTCCCTCATCGCGGCTCGTTCCTCGGCCGTAAATCCCGTGGTCGCGTTGCGGCTGCTGCCCTTGGCGCGGG
>JBAVAV010000322.1:0-2384 GCA_049585895.1 Candidatus Sulfotelmatobacter sp.
GTGTAGTTGTACTGGGTAGCTGACGTGGCCCAATGGCATCAACATAACTTACAACTACGATCCGGTCTCCGCGCTGCTTTCCGTGCTGCATACACGCTCGAGGGTTTGTATGAGGTCTAGGCTGGGCCAGTTCCGCCGCCAACTCGACCTGCTGGTCAGCGGCTTTGTCAGGGTTGCTTACAGCCGGATTTCGCCGCTTTGTTCTTTACCTCGGCAAGAACCTTTTCGTTCTCCTTCCGCAAAGGGTCGAGAGGGAAGATCCTCCCCTCCAACGAAAGGTGATCGCCCTGTAATAGCGGGGTACGCGCTTCTAAGAGCTCCCGCGCCTTTTCATAGTGGGAGCAGCGGTCTGCTGCGGAGAGATCACCAGCCATCTCATAGCTGCGCGCATGGTGAAGAAGATGAACACCCGCCGCATCCCTGTCCTTTGAATTGAGCAGCAATGCTCTATCAGCGTACGAAACAGCCTTTGCAACCCACTGGTCTCTTTGTTCAGGCTCCTTCTGGGCGCGGACCAGATATACGGTCGCAATCTCCTCAAGGATAAGCTCATCGCTTGGTTGATTGCGGAGTGCTTGCAGACCGATCTGAACTGCATCGTCGTACTGGCCTCTTTTCATGTAATTGGCGATTTGGGATCCGACGTCATGTGATTCCACCTGGATGACAGCCCCTTGACCAAGTCCGCTTGCTCGGACACGGTGACTCCAGAAGAGAACAACCACGACGAATAACACCGCCAAGGCGACGAGCACTACAACTCGCTGAGCGTAGCTGCGATGACCTACAAGCGTTTTCATGGTCTCATTCCCGGGGTCGTCACGCACATTATGTCGTTCGTTTCGTCCTCTGCTCCGATAGGTAAAACGGTTGACGTAGTCGTCCGTTCTGTGTCGGTAGTCGGCCCCATGTCCTCGGTGGACGACTTAAAGCGATGTTCGGTCCACTCGCTATGTCCAGACGGATTTCCCAGCCAACAGGGGCTGTCAGATGAGCATTTGTACGTAAGTTCAGTCAGCCAGTGGCCCCAGAGTTCTGCTCCGTATGTCCGCTCCCAAATACACGTGACAATGACCCAGGGGACATACTCCTCTGCATGCATCTGGTGTGAGTCCTTAAAGTACCAGTCTGACGTCGGCGTTCGGTTGGATTCACTGGTCCACAGCAGTAGCCGTAGAGTTGAAACAAGTGTGCAGCTGCTCTGGGAGTGGCTATGATCCGACAGCCCGGATGAATCCACACGGTTAAGAGGGCTGTTGCGAACGTATTTGTAGCGATCTGTTTGGATGGGCGAACGCACCGGGTCTTCGCTGAGGAACCGTCCAACGTTCTGGTCGTAGTAGCGGTGCCTATATTCGTAGATGCCGGTCTCGGGATCAAACTCGCGTCCGGTGTACTGGAACGGATTCGTAAGCGTTCCGGTCGAAGTCGCGAGCTTACCGAAGGAGTCGTAGGTGTAGGTGTTCGCCAGTGCCCCTGCCGAGTTGCTTAACGAAGTGATCGAACCCAGCCCATCAGGTTGATAGTACGAGGTCGCTCCACTTCGGAGCATCGCTAGTGGTCTATCAACCCCGAGGTCCTGGGTATAGCGGGCAAGCACGTTTCCTGCGTTATCCAGTTCTTCGCTAAGGTTCTTCCCGTCATAGAGGTAGTTCGTAGTTCCCAGCGGGCCGGATTTCTGGATACGCCGTCCGAAGGGATCGTACTTGAAGGTGGTCGTCCCCACTCCCGAATTCACAACCTGGGTCAGGCGGTTCTCGAAGTCCCACGTGTAGGATTTGCCGGAGGCATCGGAGAGGGTATTGCCGTTTGCGTCGTAAGTATAGCTGCCGCTCGGGGTCGAGGTCAGCTCGTTCGACGAGTTGTATTGATACGGGCTCACGCCGAAAGAAGTCAGCCTATTGCCAACCGAGTCGTAGGAATAGGTCTCTTTGGTCACAGAGCCCAGCTTGGCCATTGTCAACTGGTTGAGTGTGTCGTAGGTATAGTTGTACTGGGTATTGGTACGCTGGTCGTTCCTGGACTTTCGATTCGCGGCGTTGTCGTAGGTATAAGTGGCTCCGTCGAGAGTAGTCGTGCCAAGCTTGTGCAGCACGGAAAGCAGCCTTGAAACCGGATCGTAGTTGTAAGAGGTATTGATGCCGTTGGGCCGGGTCAGCGAGATGGGCCGGTTGAGGCCATCGTATCCGAAACCGAAACCCGGATTCTGCCCGTTAACGACGAGGCTGGTCAGGCGGTTCAACGTATCATACCCGTAGACCGTCGTTTCGCTTTGGGGATCGGTCATGGAGGTGCGGTTGGAAGCTTTGTCGTACCCGGTCCGGTGAAATATTGGTAGTGCCAGCCCCGGGTGTTTCTCTATGCCTAGTTGCGGTCGTTGGTAT
>JBAVAV010000323.1:0-2591 GCA_049585895.1 Candidatus Sulfotelmatobacter sp.
CGATGAAACTTTCCAGCCCAGCACTTCGGCCGCGTTGAATCAGGTGGTCAGGGCGGAGACTAGCACCAGACTGACATCGTCGCTTAATCCGTCGAGTCCAGGACAACCGGTCACCTTCACTGCGGTAGTCGTCGCGGATTCTGGAGCAACTCCAACCGGCACGGTCAAATTCAAAAACTTTTCAACCACTCTCGCTATCGTCCAGTTAAGCGATGGTCAGGCAGCTTTCACTACTTCCCGGCTGCACAAAGGCCCCAACATAATCCGCGCGGACTACGGAGGCGGTTCCACCGATCGATGCAGTTCGGCAATTCTTAGGCAGCGGGTAAAGTGAGGAAGGAAGACCGATTGGAACGAGTGGTGGGCGCTGTAGGATTTGAACCTACGACTTCCACCGTGTGAGGATGGCACTCTACCGCTGAGTTAAGCGCCCAACTGTTACGATTCAAACAGATGGAGCCACTTCCGTCAACGATCTGGGAATGTGGGAACGGAATCACCGCCCAGCAATCTGTGCATGCCACATATGTTCAGAGTGTCCGGACTCTATTAAGTCCTCCGGCCTCAGTCCGGTCTTCTTCCCAATCTTGGCCAGCATTCTGGGGCCTATTTCTTCTGAGTCATGGAACGCCCAGGTGTCCCGTTCGCTGTGCTGAGGGTGAGACAGGATGGCGTGAGAGCCTGCCTGACGGACTAGCGTCCAGCCAATTTTCAGGAGTGCCTTATAAACACGGTTTGCTTTGCAACTGGGCCAATTACTCAAATTCAGCCAAACGTAACCGCACTCGTAAGGGCCTTCTTGCTTTCTTCGATTTGATCAGCCAATACACTCAGAGTTAATGCTTCTGCTTTTGCTCTGGCTTCTTCTTGGGTACTGCCGTAGGCCAACACTCCGGGAAGTTCTGGAACATCGGCAATCCAGCGCCCGTCGTCTTCCCTATCAAACTCGATATGAAATGTCACTTAGCCTCAGTCAGTTAGTACTGCCCATTCTACTACGACGTGTCTATGATGACCCACACGGAAGGGTGATAGCGAAGGGCACGGGTTGAAACTCTACGCTGAGTACCCGCCCAAAATATGAGGGTGCCTCCGCGTACCCGCCACTCGAATTGACGCTATATTCTTGCAAACGAACCAGTTCCCTCTATCTACAGGTCGTGGTAGCCTGATTCTGCTGCGTTCTCCGGGCTTTCATGTGGCTCTGGGCACGCAAGGCCAGGCTCATTCAATGCCGACCGAACCCAGACCCCCGAAAGTACCCGCAGCCCATAGTACGGAGGACACTTCCGGGTCGGGCTCGGGAGCGGCAGGCACGCAACTTTCGCCCTCCCCAAGGGTTGAATCAGATGTGGGCAGCGTAGCCATGGATCGCGGGTTGCTCGCGATGGCGGGCGCATCTCGGCAGGCAGCAGTCGAGGCCGATGCCGGCTTGCCTGCCGAATGGCGAAGCGATGCCGAAATAATGCTCCAGGTGAAAGCCGGCGATGACTCGGCTTTTGCTTACCTGGTTCAGAAATACCGGCGCCCGATGGTGAACTTCATGTACCGCATGGCTCATAACGCCGCCGGAGCTGAAGATTTGGCCCTGGAAGTTTTCCTGCGCGTCTACCGCTCTCGTGAGACTTACGAGGCCAGCGCCAAGTTCACCACCTGGCTTTATCGCATCGCGACCAACCTCGCGGTGAATCATGCGCGCGACACGCGGCATGAGCGCCCCGAGAACACCGTGAGCCTGGACGAACCGGACGAAGAGAGCGGGCGCACCCTGGATCTTCCAGACGGCACGCCCAGCGCCGAAGAAAACCTGATGCACAGGGAGCGGCTGGCCGGGATTCGCCAGCGTGTGCAAGCGCTGCCTGAGCGTCAGAGAATCGCTGTGGTGATGCACAAGTACCAGCAGATGGATTATCGCCAGATCGCCGATGTGCTGAAGCTGAGCGAGTCCGCCACCAAGTCATTGCTGTTCCGCGCGTACGAAACGCTGAGGGAACAGCTACGAGAGTTTGTTTGAAGAAGAGTCTGTGTAAAGGACGCTGTTATGAAGTGGAATTGCAATGAAACCCGCGAACTGATGCCGGACCTGGCCACCGGGCTAACCGCGGTCACGCCCGAAATCAAGGCCCATCTCGATTCCTGCGCGGAATGCGCCGGCAAGCTCGAAGCGTTCCGCCAGACTATGTCACTTTTGGACGAGTGGCGGGCGCCAGAACCCTCGCCTTATTTCGACGTTCGACTGAACGCGCGTCTGCGAGAAGAAGCCGAAAGCGCGAAGCAACCTGCCAGCTGGCTGCGCTGGTTGCGCAGGCCCGCGCTGGCCGCGTCGTTCGCCCTGCTGATGGTTGTGAGCGTAACTCTGGTCCGCATGAATCTGGTCCGCACGAATAGCGCCAGTCACAACGGCAGCGCCGACCATGCGACGACGCAAACGGTGACAGTTCCCCCAGTGACGGCGCAAGCCGCGGCGGAGCCAGGCACGGCCGTAGGAGATTTGCAGGCGCTCGAGAAAAATCAGAATCTGTACTCCGATTTCGAAGTACTCGACGATCTGGAAGTGCAGCAGGACGTCACCGCAAATCCGTAGTACTTCT
>JBAVAV010000324.1:0-8496 GCA_049585895.1 Candidatus Sulfotelmatobacter sp.
GACCGGCGCGCCGATCATTTATTTCGGGACAAACAGCTCCACGCTTTTGCCCGCGATGAACGAAACCGGAGCCGACGTCATCGGCCTCGACTGGCGCGTTCCGCTTGACCTGGGCTGGAGCAGTCTCGAACATCGCTGCGCGGTGCAGGGCAATCTCGATCCCGTGCTTCTCTTCGCCAGCTGGCAGGAATTGAAATCCCGTGCGGAAGACGTTCTTCGCCGTGCCGCGGGCCATCCCGGCCACATCTTCAATCTCGGCCACGGCATTCTGCCCGAAACGCCGGTCGAGAATGTGAACAATCTCGCCCGGTTCGTGCAGGAGTATTGCGGGTCTCTTCCCGCTTCTAATGCGAGTGAGCCGGCCTCCCCAAGCCGAAAGCCGGAAGCCGGAAGCCGCCGTCCATGAAACGCATCGCCATCGTCGGCGGTGGCATCTCCGGACTCGCTGCCGCCTTCGCCCTCGAAGAACATCGCCGCTCCGCCTCCGCCGAATACACGCTTTATGAATCGTCGCCGCGGTTCGGCGGAGTTCTTCGCACCGAGCGGATCGAGGGCTGCATCGTCGAAGCTGGCCCCGATTCGTTCCTCACAGAAAAGCCCTGGGCCGCCGATCTTTGCCGCGCGGTTGGCCTGGGGGAGCAGCTCATTGGCTCCAATGATGCTGGCAGGAAGACTTACATTTTCATTCGCAACCGCCTCGTCGCCATGCCCGACGGCCTGACCTTCATGGTGCCAACGCAGATTCTGCCCACGGTCCTTTCTCCTCTTTTTTCGTGGCGGACAAAACTCCGCATGACCAGGGAACTTTTGCAGCCCCCTCGCGCTGCGGATGGTGACGAAAGCGTCGCTTCGTTCATCGAACGCCACTACGGCGCGGAAATGGTGGACCGTCTCGTCGACCCCCTGCTCTCCGGCATCTATGGAGGGGAGGCTGCCTCTCTCAGCGTGCGCGCCGTTCTGCCCCGCTTTGCCGAGATGGAGCGCACTCACGGCAGCCTGAGCCGGGCCATGCTCGGCGCGCGCAAGAAAGCGCCGGCTGCTGCAAAGATGCATGCGCCCCCGCTCTTCACTTCTCTCAAAGACGGTATGCAGCAGCTCGTCGAAACGCTCGTCCCCCAGCTCGATCAATCTTCATTGCTTACCAACGCTCCGGTGCAGGCAATTCAGCCCGAGGCCGGAGGGTGGATGGTATCGGCAGGATTGAAATCCGATCACTTCGACGCCGTCATTCTCGCCGTGCCCACGCACGCCGCAGCACAATTGCTTTCGATCTGCAGCCCGGAGCTTGCCGCAGAACTCGCGGCCATTCCATACAGTTCTTCGATCACGGTAGGGCTGGGGTACGATCACGACGTCCGCAAGTCGTTGCCGCCCGGCTTCGGCTTTCTCGTGCCGCGCAGTGAGGGCAAGCGCCTCATCGCAGCCACTTTCGTTCACAATAAGTTTCCTAACCGCGCTCCCGAAGATCGCGCCCTGTTGCGCTGTTTTGTCGCCGGATCCAATGCCGAATCGGTATGGAAGTTGTCCGACAACGAGATCGTCAGCGTCATCCGCAACGAACTGCAACAGATTCTCGGCCTCCGCGCCGAACCGCGATTTGCCCGGGTCTACAAATGGAAATCCGCGATGGCGCAATACGGCGTCGGGCATCTTGATCGTCTCGAGCGCATCGAACAGCTGCGCCAGAAATTTCCCGGCCTCGCACTGGCTGGAAACGGCTATCGTGGCATCGGCGTCCCGGACTGCATCCGCTCCGGCCAGGACGCAGCGAAGCAAGTCCTCAATCTCTAAGCGACCCGCACACACTTGTCATCCCGAGCGAAGCGAGGGATCTCGGTCTTGCCTGCCCTACCGGTATCGCCGCCGCGTGCAAACACCCAGATCCCTCGCTTCGCTCGGGATGACAGTTCGTAGTAGCACGCAGCATCGTGAAACTGGCGTCGCCGCTGGCCATCGCCTGAGGCCTATGCAGGAACGTCAGCCTTGCTCAGGCTCCGCTCACGCCGCAGCCGAGCCACCACCAGGCGGATCTCGTCGTAGGTAATCTCCGGGGGCAAAGAGTCCTTCAGAGGTTTCAGCCACTCGACCCCAAGCTTGGCACAAGCCGCCTCAATGACCGCTTGTTTGTTTCGATCAATCCACGAAGGCTGGAATTCCACAGCTCCGCTTTCGACCAGATTGGCCACGGCGTTTACGATCGTGGCAACCTGGCGGCCACGGATTTGCGCGATGTCTTCGAAGCTGCGCCCCTGGGTCAGCAGACGCATGGTCTCCAGCGCGGGTGCAGTCTTTCTTTCAGGAGCCGCCGCAGCGCGGGCGCCATTGCGGTAGCGCTCCAATGCAGCCAGAATTTCCCTGCCGTACACCTCGGCTTTCCGCTCACCGATTCCGGTGACGCTCCGCAGATCGGCAATTGACGAAGGCCGGCGGCGGCAAATTTCCTCCAGCGTCGTGTCGTGCAGCACGACAAATGCAGGCGTGCTCTGTTGCTTCGCCGTGATCCTCCGCCACTCGCGAAGATATTCACGCAGCTCCGCATCGGCAGCAGAAATTCCCGACGCCGCCGCAATCGGCCGTAACCGTGATGCCTTCCCGGCATAGCTCACGCCCCGAGCGGCCGCCGGCATCCACTCTGCCGCGCTGCCGCATACATCGCAAGCGTCACACGACTGCCACTTCGGAGCTTCCCCAAAGTGCGCGCAGATTTGCCGGTGACGGCAGCGCTTCGACTCCACGAACTCCCGGATAATCCGGTACCGCTCCCACGCCCGTTCGCGCTCAGCGGCATCCGTAATCTGATTGGCAAAGAACCCCAGAAGCCCGGCATCTTTCTTTTGCCAGAGCAAAACGCAATCCGCGCTCTCGCCGTCGCGTCCCGCGCGTCCCGCCTCCTGGTAGTACTGCTCGATCGACTTCGGCAGCGACAGGTGAATCACCGCCCGCACCGCCGCCTTGTTAATGCCCAAACCGAAGGCGATGGTCCCCACTAACACGCGAACTTCATCCGACATCCAACGCTCCTGGTGACGCCGCCGTTCTTCGGACCCCATCTTGCCGTGATACCCCACGGCTGCGATCTCATGATCTTCCAGAAAATCCACCGTCTCTTCCACCCCGTTGATCGTCGGTGAGTAGACAATCACATTGCTGCCGGCATAGCTGTTCAGCGCCTTGACCAGCAGGTCCATTTGTTCAAGCCCCTCGCATTGGCGTACCAGGTAACGGAGGTTCGGCCGGTAAAAACTGGCGATGTATTTGTCTGGAGTGCGAAGCTGAAGCTGGGCGAGAATGTCGTGCCGCACATGCCGCGTCGCGCTCGCCGTAAACGCCGCAATGGGACGATCCGGAAAGCGCGTGCGCAGACGGCTCAACTGCCGGTATTCAGGGCGGAATTCGTGTCCCCACTCGGAGATGCAATGCGCTTCGTCAATCGCGAAAAACGCGACCGGCACCTGCTGCAACCATCCCATTGTGTCGCCCCGCGCCACTCGCTCCGGCGACACATACAGCAGCCGGTAAGCGCCTTCCCGTGCCGCGCTCATTACTTTCGCCTGCTCCCCCTCGCGAAGCGTGCTGTTGAGCACAGCGGCGGGAATCCCCATTTGCGCCAGTTGCGCGGCCTGGTCCTGCATCAACGCGATCAGCGGAGAAATCACGACTGCCGTTTGCCCCGAAATCACCGCCGGCAACTGATAGCAAAGCGATTTTCCGCCGCCCGTCGGCATCACCACGCAGGTATCGCGTCCGGCCAGCAGGCTGCGCACAATCCGTTCCTGCAGCGGACGGAACGCGCTGTATCCCCAGTAACGATGCAGCGCGGCCAGCAGATCCGGTTCGGAAGTCATGAATAAGAGAGTATAGGCTGAGGTAGAAGATCAGGGAGAAGCCGACACGCAGATTTCTGGCACAGCGTGTCGAACCGGGAACTATTCGCCGAGCCGCCTCGGCCGCCTGCTGCTGAACTAAGCCGAAGGCTTAAGCCTAAGCGAGGCGTCTGCTATACCTCTCGGTACTTTACGGATACATCCGCTCAAACGCTAACCACAGCGCTGCGATCACCACGAAGCAGACTAAGCTGCCCTCCGGACCAACCGATCCTCCCGTAAGCCATCGTGACCCGTGGAACGACGAGCTCAGCAGATGTCCTGGAGCCATCGCGCCGCTGTCCGGAACGGAGAAGAAAAAACTCTCTCCCCAATCCCACGCCGCATGGAATCCAACCGCGAACCACAAGCTTCCCGTGCGCCGAAGCGTAAGACAGAAGAACAGTCCGATCAGGCCCGCCGCCAGAGCTCCGGTCCAGGCTTCTCCGGGATTCCTCAGGTGGATTGCGCCAAATGCCGTCGAGAGCACCACCGCCGCCGGCCAAAATCCGATGCCGCGGGCCAGGGTGAACTGCGTGTATCCACGCAGAAGGAATTCCTCGAACAATCCGACCAGCAGAAACACCCCGCCCCAGAAAACCGCGAATCGGACGATGCGTACGCCGTGCAGCACCACGTGACCGAAGTCGAAGGCTTGCAGCCCGTGCAGGATTTCAAGCAGCAGGGTGATCCCAAGAAATCCCCAAATCGCGCCCATCCAAAAGGATTTTCCGAACACGTTTCTGATCGGCAAGCCGTAAGCGCTCCACGGTCTGCCCTCGATACGACCCATAACCAGTGCGGGAACCGCCGCAGCCATGAATACGCCGAGCTCCCCGAACATCTGCGACCAAAGTCCGCCGATGTGCAGCGACCCCGCCCACCAGCCCCCGACCATCAAAACCAGAACGAACATGCCCACATACAGCCCGAAGCTCCAACCCGAGCGCAAGCCGTTAGGGCCAATAAAAATCCGCCGCAATGACGGATCCTGCGGTACGCCGTCGAGGTTCGACCCGGCAGCTGCGTCGGCGGAGCCGGGAATGGCGCCGCCCGTGCCTTCGCGCTCGGCACTGGCAGTCGGTAACAGTCCGTTTTCGTGTGAGTCGGCCATTTCAGGCTCGTGCCAGAACTTCCCTCCGCAAAAGGGGCTGCAACATGGTAAAACACTTCTCCTGTTCGAATGAGCCGATTTCTCACGCGCGAACGCTTTGGCCGGCCGCAATTTCTAGCCGGTCTGCTGCTTGCGGTGTTCCTCGCGCAAGCCGTATGGCTGGTCTATTCCGAGTTGCACGGCTCCGATGGCCCGGACCTGCCGGAGCAGGTCCGAATCGCCGCGGGCTGGCGTCAATGGCACGGCGGCGAGATCGCAGGTGCGCCTATTGATGACGCTCAGGCCAACACGACAAACGCTGCCCACTACTCCGAACGCGATTCCGACCGCTTTCCGGATAAAGACGGCGTCGATACCGAGCACTCGCCGCTGGTATACCTCGTGACCGCAGCGCCGCTGCTCGTCTGGCCGGTGCGCCTCCTCGATTCAGAGTACGCGCGTTACTGGCGCTGGCTTCCGCGGCTGCCCTTTCTAGCCTGCGGAGTCCTGCTCGGCGCTTCTTTGTGGTACGTTGCCCGCCGCCTCTGCGGCAACCATGGCGGGTACATTGCCCTCACCCTTTACTGCTTCTCTCCCGCCATGCTGAAGGCCAGCGCCGTCTGGCACACCGAGCCTGAAATCATCGCGGCTTGGGGAGCATTCGGCGCCATCTTCACCGCCATCGCCGTTGCCCACACTCTCTACGCCCCGCGCGAAGTTGTGCTGTGGAACTGGCGCCGCATCGTCCTGCTCGCCATATCGCTGGCTCTCGCCCTGGGATCGCAATTTTCCCTGGCTATTGTCGCTCCGATGGCGCTCGCTTTTCTGCTCTATGTCGCGCCAGTACGGCGCAAGGCGGGGCTGGTGATCTGGCTGGCTGCGACGCTTGGGGGCGCGCTGCTCTTGTTCGCCGCTTACTTTTTCCATCCCTACATTTTCTGGGCCGCGATGCGCCACGCCACTTTCTGGGGAGCCACCTGGCGCGGATTCACCATACTCGGCGTCTATCGCCAGGTGCTCGCGGAAACGGCACGCGCCTGTCCCGCCCTCGTCCTGCTGCTTCCCGTGGCTTTCATCACCTACATTGCCTGGCCGCGCACCCGCTACTTCGGCAACACCGCCCCACTGCTGGTCGGACTGGCATTCATCGCGCTCGGCGTGGCCCACCCCCACGTCGACGGAGCTGGATTTCTTCTCGGCTCGATTCCGTTCCTTCTCCTCTTCGTCTCCGGTATTCTTGCCGACCTCATGGAAACCAGCTACCACTCGCTCATAACTGCTGGCATCTGGGGAATGCTCGGCGCCTACGCGGTCTGGAGTTTGTTGTCGCTTGCCCAGGTTCCTCGTGGATAACTCGGCACGCTTCTTTTTCAACAACTTACGTTCCGCTTACCGAACAACGTCCTTCCGGCATGCAGACAAAATTTTACAAGCAAGTACCCCCGAGTCCGACGTCTAACATACCGAGGGAGAGTCCCTCCGAGGTACGCCATGACTCAAATTGGAGTATCATAAGGCCGTGCAGCGGTGGATTCCGGCTACGGTTGCGCTTTTCGGGCTGTTTGCCTTCCTCGTTTTTTTTGTTCCCAGCGGCTCCGCGCAGTTCAATAGTTCATCGGCCTCCGCGAGTTCTTCAGGCTCCGGAGGGCACGCTGCCGCCGGGGCCTCCGCCAGCGTTACTTCCTTCGGCCATAACGGCTTCACGCCATCGCACTCGGGCTCCACTTTCACCACTCACGTTCCCACCCACAGTAATGGCGGCCACAACACTCAGCGTCATCATCAGGATTCCAACTCTGGCCGCGGGTTCACCTACCCATATCTCTATCTTTACCCTGTTCCGTACGGGGTTCCCGACGCCGCTGACGACACCGCTGACGCAGAAGATGACTCCGACTATCAGGGTGGCCCTACAGTCTTCGATCGTCGCGGTGCGGGAGCTGATTCCTATATCCCTCCGCCGCAGGACGCGCCTCTCGCGCACTCAAGTCCCGGCGCCGGCCCGTCCGAACCTGAGTCGCCTCAGGACCCCACGACCTTGGTTTTTAACGACGGCCACCAGATGGAGGTTGGCAACTACGCTATCGTCGGTCAAACACTTTATGATCTGACGCCCGGCCATCCGCGCAAGATCGCTCTCGCCGATCTCAACTCGCCCGCAACCGAAAAGGAAAACGACGACCGCGGCATCAGCTTCCAGTTGCCGCCTTCGGGCCATACCAACTGACATGCGGAAACTAGTTCTCTTCGCCAGTCTCGCTGCCGGACTCGCTATACCGCTTGCAGCTTTCGCGCCCAGCGCTTCCGCCCAGAGAATGGCCTCCCCGGGCGCGACGGCGCACTTCACGGCGCCCGCCCACGCCGCCACTCCCGCCAAAGGCCCGGCTTTCAACGGAGGCCGTGGCAGTCTCGCCTTCCGGCACGAGTCACACTCACTTTCGCGATTCCCACGCTCTGGCCCTTTTGGATCGCAGTTCTTTCCGTTGCTGGCGAATTGGCTCAACCTCCAGGATTTGTATCCCCAAGACCTGTCCGCGCAAGATCTCTACTCGTCCGGCTATCCGGTCGCGTCTCAACTTCCTTTCGCGATGCCGGGCGTATTCCCTGGAGCCGCCGATTCTGCCGAACGCCAGCCTCGGCCGCTTCAGGAGTCTTTGCTGATCGAACTGCAGGGCAGCCGCTACGTCCGCGTAAGCGACAGTCCCATCGAAGGTGGTGTTCAAGAGCTCACCCTGACGCCGGAGCCAAATCGGCAGTCTGCGTCCACGCGCAAACATGCCGCTCAAACTGCTACCCACGACTCCGCAAGCCAGGCCCACGCCATCGCCGTGGCTTCGCCCGCTGGTCCACTGCCGCCGGTGGTTCTGGTGCTGCGCGACGGCACCTGTCAAGAAGTCCACGATTACACCATTGCCGCCGGCGTTCTCTACGCCCGTGGCGACTTCTACACCGACGGTTATTGGAACAGGAAGATTGACCTCGCCTCACTAAATCTTCCCGAGACTGTCGCAGCCAACAGCACCCGCGGCGTGAGATTCGTCCTTCCATCCGCTCCCAACGAAGTCATAACCAGGCCATAGCTGCCTTGGGTTTTGGAATGTGGCGGCAGCCTAGCGCAACATCTGAGAACGGGCGAAGGTGTGGAAACGGGCGCCTCGCCCGTTCCGCCGAGCAGGGCGAGGCGCTCTACCACCACCGTCTCCGGTCGTGCTTGAACTGATCTTGGGTGGCGCAGCGCTTCCAGCGCTGCCATGAGTCCCCACAAGGACGAGGGCTTTAGCCACGCGCCAATCAATAAAATAAAAATTGCCATCACTCTCCGTAGGCACACCCATGCCAGTATCATCTTGATCCACCGCTTCGAAAACCCGCCCAGACGATGCTATAATTACCGCATCATTTCCAAACCTAACATCCTGCAAAAACAACCGTTTACAAGCTCTTCGGCAGCTCCGAAAAGGCGTTGCAAAGGCCAAAAGCCAAGAGCTAAAAAGCTTAAGAACTAAGAGCCGACCATGCCCGACGACGAGAATCCTGAGC
>JBAVAV010000325.1:0-4575 GCA_049585895.1 Candidatus Sulfotelmatobacter sp.
GGGCCTGAGGGTCGAGGGGAACGTAGACTCCTCCCGCCTTCACTATGCCAAGCATGACGATGACCGACTCGACGCATTTGGGAAAATAGAGCCCTATGCGGTCGCCTTTGCGCACGCCTCGCTGTTGCAAAAGATGCGCCAACTGGTTGGAGCGCTCCTCCAGTTCGCGGTAGGTGATGCTGCATCCGCGCGCCCATACCGCCAACTTCTCGGGATAACGCGCCGCGCTCTTTTGCAAGAGCTGTTGCAGGATATATGCCATGATCGAGTCTGTCCGTCTAGCTTTCCGAAGCCTGGAAGCGAATCAGAGTCCCTGAAAACCGGCGATAATCACTTTCTGGATTTCTGAAGTTCCGGAGTAGATCTTCCCTGAGATCGCGTCGCGCAAATCGCGTTCCATTTCGTACTCTTGCATGTAACCGTAGCCGCCGTGAATCTGGATGGCATCGAGGCAGGTTTGCACGGTGGTTTCGCTCACGTAGAGCTTGGCCATCGATGCCTCGCGTAGTGCGTGTCTTCCCTGGCTCTTAAGCCAGGCTGCCTTGTAAACCAGCAAACGCCCGCTTTCCAGACGCACTTCCATATCGGCAACCTTGTTGGCGATGGCCGAGTATTTTCCGATGGGTGCGCCAAACTGCTGCCGCTCGCGGCCGTATTTCACACAGGTTTCGATCAGCCGCTGCTGCATACCGAGATGGCTCGCCAGGATGCAGGTGCGCTCCCACTCCATGGAGTGGGTGAAGATCGCCTGCCCGCTCCCTTCCTTGCCTAAAATGCTGTCAGCCGGCACTTCACAATCCACCAACGCCACTTCCGACATAGGAGAGGTGCGCAGGCCCATCTTGTGAAGCTTGGTCCCAATCACCAGCCCCGGCGTCCCCTTCTCGATCAGGAATCCGGTGACGCCGGCAGCGCCTTTGGCGGGATCCACATTCGCGAATACTACAAACAGGTCGCCGTGGATGGTATTGGTAATGAACGTCTTGGTGCCGTTGAGAATGTAGCGATCGCCCTTGCGCTCGGCGCGTGTCCGCAGGCTATAGGCATCGGAGCCCGACATCGGCTCGGTCATGCAGTGCAGGCCGATCCATTCCCCGCTGGTGAGTTTCGGCAGGTAGCGCCGCTTCTGCTCTTCGGTCCCAAAAGTCATCAACGGGATCACGCTGGTCCACAGGTGAGCATTCAGCGAGAATAGAAACCCGTTGTCCTTGCATCCGTAACCGAGAGCCTCCAGAGCGCAAACCGTGGTCAGGGTATCGGCTCCGCCTCCGCCGTATTCGGTGGGTGCAGGCAGGCCCTGAATGCCGAATTCAGCACATTTCTTCCAGAAGTCCCGTGGAAATTCCTCTTCGCGATCGCGCCGTTCGAGATCGTCGTTCAATTCCTGCTTGGCAAACCGAATGACTTCTTTGCGAAATGCGGCCTGTTCTTCGTTCCAGGAAAAATCCAAGTCTTTCTCTCTCCGTTTATTGCGGCAGTCTTTTTGCGGCTTGGGTCTTGTCAGTGACCGCCGACTTAATGACTGCCGACTCGATGACTGGCGACTTAATGACCGGCGGCGCGCTGGCGTTGCCGTTGCTACCCGATGCGGCAGGTTTGGCGCCGTTGGTTCCCTGTCCGTTGACGCCGGTCGGCTTCTGCTCTTCTTTCCGATCGATGGCCCGCCAGGGAAACTTCTTCGGCTTGCCCCCGGGCAGCTTAATGCGCGCCGGCACACCCATGATGGTGATGTTATCGGGCACATCCGTCAGCACGACGCTATTGGCAACAATCACGACATTGTTGCCGATCTTTACGTCGCCAATGATCTTGCAGCCAGCTCCGAAATACACATTGTCCCCGACGCTTTTGCAACCAGAATTGATCAGCGTTCCGGTGGTGAAGGTACAATTGGCGCCGATTTTCACGGGAGGGATGAAAACGCCGTACGGCGTATGAATCACCATTCCCGGCCCGATTTCTGCATCGGGTGAAATGAATATCCCGAAAAACATCTGATTCAGGCGCTGCCAGATCAGAGCTGGAATCATCAGCAAAGGGCGGACAATTGGAACCTTCAGCTGCAGAACCCAGTGCGAAAAACGGTAGCAAACGATGGCCGGAGTCTCGATCCGCATCAGGACGCGCAGCAGCCCTTTCTCCAGAACGCGGTGACCGGCGGCCGCTTCGAAGTCCGCGCGTAAGTTCTCGAACATATCGCCTCGCTGTTCCCTGCGTTGTGGTCGGCCGGCACTAACCCTGGGTGCGGGCCTGTAAGCTAGAGCTTCTTGTAAATGGAATCCGGAATCGGGAAAGTTCTCTGATTCAGCACCGCTCCCAGCACGCGAACTCTGGCATTCTGCAGTTCCTGCGTAGCCTTGCGTGCGCTTTCTCGGCGCGAGGCGTTTGCTTTGAGCACGAGCACGATGCCATCGGCGCCGCTGCCCAGCACCACAGCATCTGTAGCATCGCTGAGAGCCGCCGCATCGATCAAAACATAGTCAAACTCCGCCCGCAACTCCGACATTCGCAGCCGCATACGGTCCGACGACAGCAGCCCATAGCCTTCTTCGGCACTCGAACCGCAAGTGACCATCCACAAGTTGGGACGGCCTACGGTGTGGGTAAAGGTGCGCATCGGATCAGGCGTAAGCAAAGCGTCGGAAAGGCCATTGTGGTTTTCAGCCGAGAACTCGATATGCAAGCCGGGACGGCGGAGATTGGCGTCGACCAGGCAGACCGAACCGGAAACCTGGCTGGCCAGCACGTCAGCTACACGGGCGCAAACCCAACTGCAGCCATTGCCACTCTCCGTGGCGCTGAACACCACGCTTCGCGGGGCATCATTGCCGGGCAGCACAAATACACGCTGCACCAGTTTGGTAAACTCTTCCAGCTCTCGCCCGCCAATCGCCAGCAGGGAGGCTGCCGGACTGGAAAACGATACCGGCTGCTCGGGCAGCGGGGCGAGCTCCGGTGCCGGGGTGGTATACAGCGCCTGCTCCCGCCCGATCCTTTGCAACAATTCGAAATTACGGCTCATGAATTGATTCTCCCCCGTCCCGCCGGCGAACTCAACCTGCCCGATGAAACACGAA
Source organism: Candidatus Sulfotelmatobacter sp. (assembly GCA_049585895.1). Taxonomy (GTDB): domain Bacteria; phylum Acidobacteriota; class Terriglobia; order Terriglobales; family Acidobacteriaceae; genus Sulfotelmatobacter. The sequence continues at coordinate 3,078 of JBAVAV010000325.1, forward strand.
CCCCAGTACCTAACTCTGGCTTCGCGCTGTAGCCAAAGCAGGCGGCTTGCACCCATGGGGCCATGCCCACCAGCCACCCTGCCTTAAGAGTACTCCCCAACGACGGCAAATGCCGCCCCGGAAGTAACCTCCCCGGTTTACATCTCCTGCCGCGACGCCTGCGTCAAACTGCTCACCGAACTTGGCGTGATGTTGTGTTGGCGGATCTTGTAGAGCAACCCTCGATAACTGATGCTCAACAGCTTCGCCGCCCGCTTGCGATTCCAACCGGATTCTTCCAGCGCCCTGCTGATGGCATGAATCTCGGTCTTGTCGCGGAGAGAACGCAACGTCGCTCGCGGAGCCGGTTCCGGCTGCGCCAGCATACCAGGATCGGACAGCGTCCCGGACTGCGTCTGGTTGTCGTTTTCCTCGATCTTCTTCAGTAGTGCCTCACTCATGGTTACCCTCGCGCCCACATTTTTCACGGGAGATTTCTTGAGCGATCATGGCCACCCGGAAGGCGGTCACTCCTCGTCTCGCTTCTGTTTGGGGGGAATTCAGGGGAGTATTAGGGGGGAAGTCCTAAATCGGTTCGACTTCGTAGCCTTGCAACCGGATGGAAACGGAGCGCTGAATTAGTTCCACAGAGATTACCAGCGCGCGATCACTGTCCTGGCCAGCCAATATTCCCTCGGTACCATTCAGGGAGCCTCCGCGGATTCTTATTCGCTGGCCCACTTTTAAAAACGGGTGGCTCTCGAAGGGCACCTTGTGAGCGAGTAGAGTCTGGATGTGCTCAATCTGTTTTTCGGGAATCGGAATTCCCTGCCCTTGGCTGCCTACGAAGCTGACCACTCCTTCGGTGCGCAAAACCCGCAGCCGCCCTTCCGGCTCATAGATCATTTGCAGGAACGCGTATCCCGGAAACAGGGGAAATTCCACAACCTTGCGCCGGTCGCTCCACTCGCGCACTTGCTGGGAAAGCGGCAGGAAGGTAACAAAACCTTGGCCTTCCAACTGGCGGGCCACCAACTTCTCGTGCCGGGACCGGGTCCGCACGGCGTACCAGCTCGCAATTGCAACCTCGTGTTCCCTGGCAGTACGGCTATCCTCAAGATTGTAGTTGCCTGTCGTAGCTCCGCCCTCTCGGTCACATTTTCGTCGTGACCGTCCCCGAGATATGGCAGCCCTTTCCCGCCATTCCTAAAGCGTTTGGGGAGACTGTGACGAAAACTGCGCGCTGCGTTCTGTGATGGGGGGGATATGCAACTTCTGGCGCCCACGATTCGGAGCGCACTTGCGTGCGGGAAACCACTACCCGCGCATCAAAAGATTAGGAATAGCCTACGCAACATTGCAAATTACTGCAAGAGGCCGAAAGCCCTAGTGACAAAAGGCTCCACTGCTCCTAAAGCATTGATAAATAGCAAGTTGCGTGGGTGACTTTTCCTCCGCCCCCGCCCTTGTGCAGACCTTTTCTGCTAATTAATGCGCGAAGCCTTCCGTCGCTTTTTTT
>JBAVAV010000326.1:0-6471 GCA_049585895.1 Candidatus Sulfotelmatobacter sp.
GTCCCTGCAGTTCGGCAGTGACGTCAATGGTGTCGCTCGAGGGGTCGACGACCGGACTCACGAGCACGACTCTGGCTTCGTGGAGATCACCGGGAGTTGCCGGCATCACCACGATGAGTTCCGTGCCCTTCCGCACGCGGCCCAGGTAAGCTTCGGGAAGAGCAAATTTCACCCGCAAGGGCGCGACCGCCGAAATCCAAAAGAGGCGATTATTCTTTGCCACCTGCTGACCCGGGCGAAGGTAGCGTCGAGCGACGACGCCATCAAATGGAGCTGCGATTCTGGTTTTTTCGAGTTCTAGCTCCAGAGACTTAAGCGTCTCTTGCGCAACTTTCAGGTCCTCTCGTTGGCGCTCTACCTCGAACTCGGTTGCATCGTACTGGTACTTCGCCTTCTCTTCCTGGGCTTTGGCGATGACGTTCGCCGCCCACAATTGCTCGGAGCGGTCGCGCTCGGCTCGCGCCACTTTTGCGCTTGCTTCCCAATTCCTAAGATCCGCTTCCGTGCTTCGCGCCTTAGCGGCGGCGCCATCCTTGTCGGCCATGAGCTGTCGGTCGTCAAGCTGGGCGAGAATCTGTCCCTTTTTTACGGGTGCGCCAGTCTCGACGAAAACCCGCGCCACCACTCCGTCGCGCTGGGCAGCCAGTTCGATTTGATTTTCCACCACGATTGGTCCAGAAGCGATGTAGTCCGTGGGCGGTTGAGGCTGACTGGTGTTTTCAGGAGCAGGCTTTGAAGGGAGGGTTGCAGCTGCCCCCGTAGCGATAGGATTGGAACTGCACCCGGACAGCAAAACCGTCATCCCAAACATTGCAAGCAGCGCCCAGCCGCCAGACGAAGACTTCTGCATAACTGACTCCCCGGAACCCGATTTCTTGTTACCAACCGAACCACGACCACAACTTGCCCCAGACCCACATCGCAGAGCCACGGAACAGTACATATCCGGCAGGATGCCAGCCCACGTACACTTTGCCGCGTCCCTGCATACCAGGGCGGATCGCTCCGTCCGGGTTGGATACTTTCACGCGGGCAATAAAGACCCGCCGCTCGGGCTCCACCTGGCCCTGCGGACTGATGACCGTTACATCACCTCGGAACGTATGCAGGGGGAAGCTCTCGAGTTTGATGGATGCCGGCTCACCCCTGTGCAACAATGTGGTGTCTTCCTCAGGAACTGCAACGTCGACCGTGACGGGAGAAGTCTCAATGATCTCTGCGAAAGTATCGCCATTCAGGAGACGGCGGCCTACAGAGTTTCGTACTTGCGCTGTGGTCACGACCCCAGCAAAAGGAGCCCTTATGGTGGTGCGATCCAATCGTTCACGGGCACGCACCAGTTCTGCCCTCAAGTAGTCGACTTTCAACCGTTCGGTTCCCGCCAGGGATCCGTCATTCTGTGCCAGAGCGCGATTCATCGTGGCCATGGCCTCTCCGTATTTGGCTTCCGCCGCAGCCAAGTCAGCGCGATAGTTCCAGTCTTCAAGTTCAGCAAGTACCGCGCCTTGACCCACAGGATCGCCTTCACGGACGTACACATTCTTGACCACGCCATCGACGCCGGCCTGCACTTGCGCCGCCCGTGCCGAAGCTACAGTGGCGTCTCCGGCAACGCGCATGGGTAACGGACAAAATATGAGGAAGAGTCCTGCGGCCGCAGCCAGGGCGATCGTTAGCCGGCGCCGACTTTTTCCCATGGACAGGAAGCGCTTTTTCCTTTGCAGCAAGGGCTCCAGAAGATTGATGAATGGGACTTCACGGTAGAGCGAAGCATTGCGCAGGGCGACGGTGGCTTGACCGGCCAGCACCTTAATAATCTCCAGATGAGCCACGGTGAGGAAATCAGGATCGCTGCTCTCAAAGGACAGAATGCCGAGGCGCCCCTGGTCGTCGATGAGCGGAAGCGCATAGAACGCTCGCATTCCCGTGGCCGAGAAGTAGCTAACAAACTTCGCCCGGGTTTCCGGGCGCGGCTCGTCAATCTGATCGCCGTGCTGGGTGACGTGGGTTTCCTGGTCGGAAATCGACGCCCACTCCAGCATTTCTTTCAAACCGCCAACGGCTGGATCGGCGGGATTGATCTGCGTCATGCCCGAGATTGCCTTAAGTTGGAGCGCACCGCGCTGTTCGAGAGCGATCGCAGCACGCTCAAAGGGAACGATGGCCTGGGTATGGTTTACTACCGATTGCAATACGCGATCCAGGTTGAGCGTGGAGGTAATCTCACCGCTTACCTGAACCAGGGTTTGCAGGATCTCGACTTTGCGCTCCGCTTGTAACAGGCTGGCATTGTGCAGGGCGTTGCTGGCCGTTTCGCACATGTTGGCCAGAAGAAACTGGTCATCTTCGTCGAACGGCTCGCCGTCCCGGCGATTGACCGCCTCGACCACGCCCACGAGGTTCTCATGCTCCATGAGAGCCGCCGCAACCAGGGAGAATACCGCCCCAGCTTCATTCCCGGCGTTGCGTTTTTGCAGGCGGTCGTCCGCCGGATCGTCGATCAGCACAGGCTCTCCGTTGTCGGAGATGTCTCCTGCAATGCCATCGCCGGGTTTCTGCACTTGACCGACGGTGACCGTGGCGTCGAATCCTTCCGAGCTCACCAACTCGAGAGCATCGTTATTCACCATCCATAAATTGATACCCTGGACACTCATCACTTCCTGGAATTTTTTCGCGATAGTATTGAGCAACTCCTCCATCTCCAGGGTGGAGTTGAAAACCTTTTCCAGGTCATACATTTGGGTGACGCGGCTTATGGAATGAAGGCTTGTATTGCGCTCGCTTTCGTACGACAAGGCGGCAGCCAGGGCCGCAGCTGCCAGTGTGGCGATTTCGTGCAGCGCTTGGTGCATCTTCCCGGGAAAGACCTGCTCGCAGCTGATCAGTTCGATCGTACCGAAGAGAATTTCATCGGCTAGCAGGGGCACATAAGCAAGAGAAGTGACGGTGCGCCGGATGTCGAGGTGAGCGTAGTCTTCCCGCGCCAGATGGCTGGTCTCGAACTGAGCAAATGTCTTGCCTTCTGCCACCTTGCCGAGCGTGCCTGAGTTGAACTCCAGTCTTCTAGGGACAGTGATCTCCCCAGCGCTGGCTTTCGGTGTCCAAGAGGGTTGGTCCTGATCCTCAATGATGTACACCACAACCGCCGTGCCGGGCAGCAATTGCGCGACCTGCTCAGCCGTTGCTTGGGCGCGGGGACCAACCTCCGGTCGCGCCAACAAAGCTGCGGCAAATTCTGCCACGGAAACGGCGAATTCGGATCTTTGAGGCGCCATGAAGGCGCTCCTGATGGTGCAGATTCGTCGCGACGCGGTGCCCCCTTTTTTAGGGGGGATTTGGCCGGTGACCGCGGACGATTGGGCATCTTAAGCTGCTGGCACGAACAGGTCAACCTCTCATTTGAGTCTTGGAGCAGAATGCGCAACGAAGGAACCGAAATACTTCCCGATTGCCGGCAATCCATAAGAATCGCGATAGGCCGGAGCACCGGCGCTATGCAATATAATGACGCACACCGATGGGACTCGCCTCGGGCACGAAACTCGGACCGTACGAGATTCTCGCTCCGCTCGGTGCTGGCGGCATGGGCGAGGTGTATCGCGCGCGCGACACGCGCCTGGAGCGCTCTGTCGCGGTCAAGATTCTGCCCGCCGCATTCTCGGCAGATAGTGACCGGATGTACCGCTTCGAGCAGGAAGCGCGCTCGGCATCTGCTCTCAACCACCCCAATATCGTGACCATCTACGAACTTGGACAGGATGGTGACAGTCGCTACATCGCGATGGAGCTGGTAGAGGGGAAGACGCTGCGGCAGCTGTTTGCCTCCGGATTGCCGCCAATGCGAAAGGCAATTGAAATCGCGGCTCAGGTTGCGGATGGACTGACCAAGGCTCATGAAGCGGGCATCACTCACAGGGACCTAAAGCCTGAGAATCTGATGGTCTCCGACGACGGATTCGTTAAAATCCTCGATTTTGGTCTGGCCAAGCTCGCATCGCCCAGCGTTGAGCCGCCGGATATGTGCACGACGTCCGGGTCGCAGACGGCATCGGGTCTGGTCCTGGGAACGGTGGGATATATGTCACCGGAGCAGGTCAGCGGCGGTCCCCTGGATTTCCGGTCAGACCAGTTCTCGTTCGGCTTGGTGCTCTACGAGATGCTGACCGGAAAACGCGCTTTTGAGCGACGCACCGTAGCGGAGACGATGGTGGCCATTCTCCGGGAACAAGCCGAGCCCTTCGGAGTCCAAAACCCCGAGGCCCCGGCTCCCCTGTGTTGGGCGATTGAGAGGTGCCTGGCAAAAGAGCCCGATAAGCGCTACGCCTCTACCCGAGATCTGGCACGGGACCTTGCTGCAATACGCGACCGCTTCTCGGAGAAACCAGCGAAGCAGGTGGAAACGCAGCCAGCGAATCTTCCTATGCAGCGAACAGCTTTTGTGGGCCGGGAGAAAGAAGTAGCTGCCGCCAAAGAACTCCTGCTGCGTCAGGATGTGCGCCTGGTCACTGTCACCGGTCCGGGCGGAATCGGCAAAACGCGCCTCGCGGTGGAGGTGGCCAGTGGCCTGGTCGAGTGCCTTGCAGGTGGCACTCGTTTTGTTCCGCTGTCCTCGCTACGCGATCCGGGCTTGATCGCTTCCGTGATCGTTCAGACGTTGGGGCTCCGGGAGGCGGGAGGTCAGTCGCCGCTCGAAATACTCAAGGAGAATTTCCAAAACTCATTGCGCCCACCAATGCTGCTCCTGCTGGATAATTTCGAGCATCTGGTGCCCGCGGCACATACCGTGGCAGAGCTCCTGGCCATGAGCCCGAATCTTAAAATCATGGTAACGAGCCGGTCAGCACTGCACGTGTACGGAGAACATGAATTTCCGGTGCCGCCGCTGGCGCTTCCGGATACGCGGTCCATGCCTTCAGTAAAGGTCCTGTCACAGTGCCCGGCGATTGCGCTGTTCGTGCAACGCGCCGTCGCCGCCAAACCAGACTTCGAACTCAATCGGGAAAACGCGTCTGCCGTCGCCGAAATTTGCGCCCGATTGGATGGTCTGCCTCTGGCGATCGAGCTGGCTGCTGCGCGGGTGAAAGTTCTTTCGCCCTCGTCTATGCTGACACGCCTGACGAGCCGGTTGCAGCTATTGAGGGGAGGCGCGCGGGACCTGCCCGAAAGGCAGCAGACACTTCGCGCTGCCATGGATTGGAGCTACGATCTGTTGAACGCTGCCGAGCAGCGGCTTTTCCGAAGATTGTCAGTGTTCGTGGGCGGATGCAATTTGGAGGGGGTCGAAGCCGTGTGCGACACCAAGGGCGATCTCGATTTGGATCCGCTCGACGGCATGGCATCCATGGTGGACAAGAGCCTGGTTCGGCAGATCGAGCAAGCCAAGGGTGAATCGCGGTTTGTGATGCTGGAAACGATTCGCGAGTACGCCCTGGACAAGCTGGAGGCAAGCGGGGAAGAGGCCTTGACAAAGCGCGCCCTTGCCGCCTACTGCCTGGTGCTGGCAGAAGAGGAGGCTGCGGAGCAGAGCGGCGCGGAAGGTGCGGAATGGCTGGAACGCTTCGGGCTCGAACATGACAATTTTCGCGCGGCTCTGGACTGGCTGACTCAAACCGGAGATGCAGAGTGGGGGCTGCGTCTCGGCACCGCCCTGTTTCGTTTTTGGGAGGTTCGCGAGTATCTCGCCGAAGGCAGGGACAGGTTAGGCCGCCTGCTGAAGTTGGCCGGAGCGGCAGCTCCCACGAAGGCGCGCACGCGCGCGCTTTTTGCGGCCGGCGTGCTCGCTGGTGAGCAGGGAGATTACGCCGCAGCGGATACGCTCATCCGTGAAAGTCAGGACATAGCCCGTCGGTTGGGTGACAAAACGGGCGTCGCCGTCTCTCTGAACGCGTTGGCGGTATTTGCTCGCGACCGGGGTGACGTCGCAATTGCGCACACCCTGTTCGAAGAGAGTCTTGTGCTGTGGAGAGGATCAGGCGACCAGAAGGCCGTTGCCCGGGCTGTCAGTAACCTGGCTAATGTCCTCAAGTTGCAGGGAGATTACGACCGCGCCGGCGCGCTATACGCGGAGTGCCTTGCAATCTTCCGCGGGCTGGGCGACCGCACAGGCATAGCCTGGTCTCTAAACTACCAGGGGGATGTCGCACGCGATCAGGGCGATTGCACTGCCGCGCAGGCATTATACGAACAGGGCCTGGCAATCTTCCGGGAGCTCGGTGACCGCTGGGGCATTGCCGGCACGCTGGCTGATCTGGGAAGCTTGGCGAGGGTACAGCGGAATTATCTGAGATCTCACTCTCTATACCGGGAAAGCATAACGATTTTTCAGGAACTGGAGCATAAGCGCGGAATTGCCCGCCTGCTGGAGTGTTTCGCGTGCTCAGCGGCTGTTCAACTCGAAGCCGAGCGTTCGCTGCGGCTGGCGGGCGCAGCGGCCGCGCTGCGCCAAAATATTGGCGCTCCGCTCACGCC
>JBAVAV010000327.1:0-7089 GCA_049585895.1 Candidatus Sulfotelmatobacter sp.
GTCCAGGCCATCACGCACCGGCTGTGGCGGCGCCTGGAGCACAAAAACGGTTTCTCCTCCCCGGAAGGCGAATCGACCAACTGACCGCCCTCCGAGTTGCGATTCCCCGACCAACCCAAACACCGAGTTCAGCAAGATCGAGTGCTGCAAGCGCGGTCGCAGCAAGATCGGTGCAACTGAGCCCGTCTACGGTGCGGCGTGTTCCAGTTTTTCCGGAGGAAATATACACATGAAGATTCTTATCCTGGGCGGCGATGGCTATCTGGGCTGGCCCACGGCCATGTATCTGTCGCGAGCCGGGCACGACGTGGGCGTCGTCGACAACTTCGCCAAGCGGCGCTGGGAGCTCGAGTTAAACGTCGAGCCGCTGATCCCCATTTACACCCTGCAGGACCGGGTAAAGGCATGGCGTGAACGCACCGGGCGGCCGATGGAGCTGTCCGTGGGCGATTTGCGCAACTATGGCGTGGTCGAGGGCATCCTCGAAAACTTCCGGCCCGAGGCCATCGTTCACTACGGCGAACAGCCCTCCGCGCCCTACTCGATGATCGACCACAACCGCTCAGTCTTCACCCAGGTCAACAACGTGACCGGCACGCTGAACGTGCTGTGGGCAATGAAGAAACTGGAACTGGGCTGCCATCTGGTGAAGTTGGGAACCATGGGAGAATATGGCACCCCCAACATCGACATCGAAGAGGGCTTTCTGGAAATTCAGCACAAGGGCCGCACCGATGTCCTGCCATTTCCCTGCCAGCCCGGCTCGTTCTATCACCTCTCGAAGGTTCATGACAGCCACAACATTCGTTTCGCCTGCCGGGCCTGGAAGGTTGCCGCCACCGACCTGCATCAGGGCGTGGTCTACGGCATCGAGACCGAGGAAACCTGCCTGGAGGAGCGGCTGGCGACCAGTTTCCACTACGACGATGTGTTTGGCACCGCGCTCAACCGATTCTGCGTGCAGGCGGTGGCCGGGATGCCGCTCACAGTCTACGGCAAGGGAGGCCAGTGCCGGGGATTTTTGAACCTGCGCGATACCCTGCGCTGCGTCGAGTTGGCCCTTTGGCATCCGGCCAAACCCGGCGAATACCGCGTATTCAATCAGTTCACCGAGACCTTCACGGTCTTGCAACTCGCCGAGTTGGTGGCAAAACAAGCCCGCAAAATGGGGCTGCCCTGCGCGATCGAACACCTCGAGAATCCGCGGGTCGAGCAGGAGCAGCATCACTACAATCCTACGCATACGAAGCTGCTCGACCTGGGCCTGCGGCCGCGACTGCTCTCGGACGAATTGGTGGAGAGCATGATCGGCACAATCCGAAAGTACAAGCACCGCATCAAGCAGGAAGTCATTCTTCCCAAGGTCAAGTGGGACGCACAAGTGGAGGAAGTCACTGACTTGAAGCTGATGGGGGCGGGCGCCTAATCCCTGCTTTCAGTCTGCGTTGCAACCGGCGACGACGGCCCGGCATGAATCCAGACATCTATTCGGAATGGTTGCGCCGGCAAGGCCACACGGTCGTGCGGACGGACAGCAGCTATTGGCATAGCGCGGGCTTCGGCGTCTACCAGGCTTATCCCTACCATTGGCTGATCGAGCCGGGAAAGGAAGAACTCCAGGAATTGAGATCGCGCTCCCGCACCCTGGCATTGCGCTATTCGCTGCCGCCGGCGGCAGCATGCGGGACCAACAGTTATCACGCGGTGTACACGAGCAGCGACTACGGCTTTGACACTCTGGGAGCGTGGGCGCGGAAAAATGTGCGCCGCGGCCTGCGCCAGTGCACCGTCGCACCTATCTCGTTCGCCCGCTACGTGGAAGAAGGCTGGGCGTTGCGGGTGGATACACTGGCACGGCAGCGACGGCGAGTGAAGGAAACGCAATCCGCGTGGCAAAGGCGCTATCGCGCGGCCGCTGACCTTGCGGGTTTTGAAGTGTGGGCCGCGCAGGTGGGGAATCAACTGGCCGCGACCCTGGTGGTCTTTCAACTCGACGACTGGTTCTACATGCTCTACCAGCAGTGCCACAGCAATTACCTGCGGGAGCATGTGAACAACGCTCTCAGTTTTACCGTCACCCAGAATCTGGTCCGCAGGCCGCAGGTGCGCGGGATTTTCTATGGCATGCAGTCTCTCGACGCGCCGCCGAGCGTCGATGAATTCAAACTGCGCATGGGTTACCGGGCTAAGCCGGTCCGGCAAAGTGTGGCCTTCCATCCTTATCTGGCGCCGCTGGTGAATCCGGTCAGCCACGAATTACTAAAAGCCGCCAAACGATTGCGCCCCGGCAGCCGTTGGCTGGCGAAAGCGGAAGGCATGTTTCGCCTGGCCGTAACCGAAAAAGATCCTGCTCTCGCAACCGATCTGTCGCACGTATGATCGCACCGCAAAGTAGTCCTGTTCTGACCGGAGAGGACCAGTCTTCCCCGCTGCCGCAGTTGTCGCCCGAGCGCGGATGGACTGCTTTGCTGGGTGGCAGAAACGGCGGACACAACCAAACTTCTCACCATGCCCTGCTGCACGACTCCTTCGGCTATCTGGTGAGCAAGATTGTTCCGGGTTTTTTCGGGCTGGCTTCCGTCCCGGTTTTCGTCCGACTCCTTGGAATTGAGGAATACGGCCGGTTGTCACTCCTGTTGCCGGTCCTGATCGCTCTCGCGGGCGCGGGCGCAGCGTGGCTGCAACAAGGCATCCTGCGTTTTCATCCCGCGACCGGCCATCCCGACAACAGCACGGCGTCTTTCCAGCGTGCTGTGCTGGTAGGGGCGGCATATGGGGGACTGGGGATCAGCCTTCTTCTCGTGCCTCTTCTGGGAATGCTGCGTTACGGCCCGACCGTGTGGCTGATCGCGGAAATCTATTGCGCGGCGCAGCTGATCTATTCGGTTCGGTTGAGTGGGCTGCAGGCCCGCTTACTTCCGCGTGAAGTGGCCCGCAGCGAGGTCGTGCGCTCGGCCGCGAGCTTTCTCCTTCCAGTATTGCTGGTGTGGATGGCCGGCCGAAAATCATTTTCATTGGCGCTGTTGGGTTTGGCTTGCGGCTACGCGGTGCCGCTGGCCGCCCGACGAAGCGTCTGGCATACCTTTGATCGCGGCTCCCGACAGGCAGGGACTCGGTTGCTCTCGCTGGCCGCGCCGGCCAGGCATGCTCTCCGGCAGTTGTGGCGCTTCGGCTGGGCCGTCGGGGCGTGGCTGATGCTCTGTCAGTTGCTGCCGGTGATCGGGCGCTCCGTCATTCAGCGCTACGCCGGATACGCGCAGGCCGGAATTTACGCTTCGCTGTATGAACTTGCGGTCCGCTCATTCTCTCTGTTCGCGTTCCCGGTAACGCTGGCGGCCCACCCGCGAATCATGCGCGCCTGGAATCTGGGAGACTACGCCGCAGCGCGCCGTACTCTCCGGCATGCCATCCAAATGCAGGCTTTGTTGTTTCTCCCGCTGGAAGGCGCCGGAATCGTCTTCGCCCGCCCGCTCACCGTGCTGATTACAGGGACCAGGGCGGTGTCCTCTTCGCTGCTTCCGTTGCTGATGCTGGGCGGCTTCCTGTGGCAGACCGCGATGTTGGCGCACAAGCCGCTCGAAATCATGCAGCAGACGCGAACCATGCTGGGCGGAATGCTGGCCGTCGCTCTCTGCGAGCTCACGGGGAACTATCTCCTGGTGCCTCGCTACGGCATGGCCGCCGCGGTTTATGTCTATGTTTTCGGCGCTCTGGTCTATCTGGCCTTCGTCCTCGCTTCAGGCAAGTTGCCGCTGCAACATCAGGACGGCCTCTCCTCCCCGCCGTTCGACGCAACCTGCTCCTGCTGAACACACTCTGTCCATGTCATCGTTGCTTGCTATCGTCAGCTCCGCGTGGCTTCCTACCGCCTTCGTGGCAGCGTTGGCGCTCTACCTCCGCGCCCGCAGCGGCAGCTGGCTTGCTCCTAGCTCCTTCCTGGGCTTGGTGTGGTCTTGCTACCTGCCGGTTTCACTGCTTGCCGTGGATCATCCTCTGCCCGGGCTCGGCATCTGGGCCTTGCTGTCGCTGATTGTTGCCGTCCAAATCGGCAGCCTTGTCGCAGAGGCCACGGCCGCAGAGCACTCGAGAAATGCGATGCCGGCGGCCGGATTTTCTTGGGAGGAGGGCCGGCGGATTCGGCGATCCTGCTGGTTGGTGTTCCTCACCGCTCTGGCGGGTTGCGCTTATTTCGTGTATGGCACTTTGCGATTGTTTGACCAATCGTTCACGTTTGCCTCCTTGATTCAGATGGCCTCCCGATGGACGCTTCTGCGCTACGATGAATTCTTCGAGCCCTGGCCCATGCGGTTGGCCGCAATCTGGGCCTATCCGGCGGCGTTGCTCGGGGGTGTCTGGTTCGGCATATCCTGCGGCTGGCGCGACAAATCCCTCGGCCTGCTCTCGCTCCTGCCCTGCCTTTTGATCACATTTCTTACCGGGGGACGCGCCGCTTTCCTGGTCGGACTGGCGTGCTGGCTGGGAGGAAGCTGGTCGGGTCGCGTGGTCCGCTTGCCGGGAGCAGCGAAGCTTCTATCCCGGGGAACCTTGCTTTGTCTGGCGGCCCTGGCCGGCGGCCTGCTCTTGTTTTTTGTCGCGGTGAACACCTTCCGCGGCGCCGGGAACGCCACCGATACGCGGGACTTTGCGCTCGACTTCAACAGTCCCCAGATTCGTAATTACATGTTCGGCCCCCCGGCAGCTTTTGTTGACTGGTTTGACCACGACGATCGCGGTCCCCATACCTGGGGCGCGCGGACTTTTCCGGGGCTGTACGATCTGCTTCGCATCCAGCGGAGGACGATGGGCACCTATCTCGATTCGGCCAACACGGTCGGAACCGAAGGCACCAACATCTTCACGATGTTCCGCGGACTGGTTGAGGATTTTACGCTGCCGGGAGCGTTTCTGGTGTGCGGGTTCTGGGGATATTCGAGCGCCCGGGCCTATTCCCGGCATTCCGCGCAGGCCATTCCCCTGCTGAGCCTCGCCGCCTATTATGCGGTGGCACTGTTCAGCCCTCTGTACTGTCTGTTTAGCTTCAATAGCTCGGTATTTGCCTGGGTCGTGGCCTGGCTTGTCCTGCGGCAGAAAGCTGGAGAATCGCTTACCGCCTGAGCCGATCCTGTATGCCGGACGTTTTGATCATCACCGTAAATTACCGAGGCGCGGATGCTACGGAGAAATTCCTCGAGAGTGCCGCGCGTCTGCAAGGTTTCTCGCGGGCTCGCATCCTGGTGGTGGAAAACGGTTCGGGGGACGGATCCGCCGGAAGATTGCGGCCGCTAGTAGCCGGATTCGCCAATGTCGAACTGCTCGAATCGGCCACCAACCGCGGATATTTCGGAGCGGCGAACTGGGCGCTGCAACAATATACCGCGCCCACGCTGAAGACAGACTGGGTGATCGTGTGCAACAACGATATTACGTTTGACGATCGCCAGTTTCTCGAGAAACTGCGGCAGCGCGATCCGGGCAGCGTGCAGGTCATCGCTCCCGCTATCATCGCGCGCCAGACAGGAATCGACTGCAATCCGTCGTTGCGCCACCGGCCCTCACCATGGCAACTCCGGCGGTTTCGATTCGGAGCATCCAACTACCACCTGATGTGGTGCAAGCAGCTGCTCGCCCCGTACGTGCGAACTATTCTGCACCATCTGTATTTCTGGCGGATAAAATCACGGCCCGACGGAAGCACTCAAATTTACGCTGCACACGGCGCGTTTCTTATCTTCAGCCGGTCGTATTTCGAGGCGGGCGGCTATATCGAGGACGGGTTCTTTCTTTACGCCGAAGAATTCTCGGTGGCGGAAATCTGTCTTCGTCTGGGCTTGCGCATGGTCCACGATCCCGGGTTGCAGGTTTTCCATCATGCGCATCGCGTTACCGGGCGGCTGTTAAACCGTACGACCTTCGAGTATAGCCAGCAGGGGTTGAACTTCATCCTGCGAAATTACTTCCAGCCGTCCCCGCCTGATGGCTTTCCCAACGAAGACGGTGAACCGACGACCCGCCAACGAGATTCGGCAGCCCCGCTGCGCGGAGAGAGAAGCCTTTGAACTGGGAAGCCGCGCTGCTGGCCAGCTCCTTATTCCTGCTGGCCTACACCTGGGCGGGATATCCAGCGCTGTTATTGGCGCTAAGAAGGGCCACACCACGGCCGTCGCTGCCCGAGAGCGCGAAACCGAAAGTATCTATCATCGTCGCCGTCCATAACGAAGAGTCGCAAATGGCCGCCAAGCTGGAGGACTGCCTGGCCCTGCGGTATCCGCCGGATAGTGTGGAGATTCTCGTGGCATCCGACGGTTGTACCGATGCGACCGAGGAAATCGTTCAAGGCTTTGCGGCCCGCGATTCCCGCATCCGGTTGCTTCGCGCTGCCGGCCGCGCGGGTAAAAGCGGGGCGCAAAACCTGGCGGCGGAGAACGCCTGCGGAGAAATCCTGCTCTTCACCGATGCGGGAACGAGAACCAGCCCCGACCTGTTGCAACTACTCGCGCAAGATTTTGTGGACCCGTGTATCGGCCTTGTAGCGTCGGTGGTGCATTTTGGACGGCGGGATACGGCCGTCTCGCAGAGCCAGGGAGCGTACTGGCGTTTTGAACTGTTTCTCCGTCAGCTCGAGTCAGACCTGGGAATTCTGGCTACGGCCAGCGGCGCTGCGTTCGCCATCCGCCGGCCTCTGTTCCTTCCCATCCCGGCTCAATTCGGAGACGATTGTATCGTCCCTCTGGACGTTCGCCTGCAAGCCTTCCGTGTCCTTCAGGATGGAGACGTTGTTGTTTCCGACCAGATGCCCTGCTCGGTCGAAGCGGAACTCCGCGCCCGCATTCGCATGACCGCCCGCAACTGGGGCGGCATCTTCAGTCGGCCCGGATTGCTGAATCCTTTCCGCTTTCCGGGGACCGCCTGGGGACTGCTCTCGCACAAGTTCCTGCGCTGGCTTACTCCGTTTTTTCTCGCGGCAATGTTCCTCGCCAATGCCCTGCTGGCCAGCCGTTCGCAGTTTCGGGCGTTGTTTGCCTTGCAGGTCTTTTTTTACGTCGCAGCCCTGATCGGCTGGAGGCGTTCGCGTCAGCGCCAATGCGCGGC
>JBAVAV010000328.1:0-2338 GCA_049585895.1 Candidatus Sulfotelmatobacter sp.
GGCCATGACTCCGGCCAAGCTTGAGGCTCAAGGTTGGGTATTGCAGCAACTACTGACGGGAGAAATCGAATCGGCGGTCGCGTAGTGCGGTCGCGACCCAACATTTTTGCTTATTGTGGGTTGCAACCCATAAAATGATGATTCAACCGGGATGGCTAAATGCTTTGAAATGTGGTGGCCAGGGACGGAGTTGAACCGCCGACGCCAGCCTTTTCAGGGCTGCGCTCTACCACCTGAGCTACCTGGCCACGCTTCGAAGAGCCGCCGTTCCCGCGGCTACCGGAGGTTGTTCACTTCACGCTGCTTGTGGCGAGGATTCTCAACCCAACCATCGATGCTGACGCGTGCGGAACTGTTGGATTATAGCAACCGTGGCGCCGTTCCCTCAACGAGCAAGCGGTGCAAGCTGATCGTTGAGGCCATGCCACGACGTGGCCGCCCTCCAGCGCCCGATCCCTTGCAAGGGAAAAAAGCCGGGGCAGCGCCCACTCCAACAAGCAAGACGAGGCCTCGGGACGGAGCCTCGTCTCAACTGTCGGCACGACAAAACGCCTATTTGCTTCCCGCGGTTGTGCCATGCTGTCCAAGCCAGGCTGCCAACTGCGGCTCCTGCTGCGACTTCAGGTCGGCGCAGTTGTTGATGCGTTCAATCGTCTGCCGGTAGGTTCGCTCGGCTGCTTCGATCCGGTGCGCGTTAAAGAAGTCTGACACCTGATCACGCATGCCTGCGTCGCAGAATGTGCTCGTGGCGTTCACCACCTGGGCACTGGCAAATGGTCCCCCAGCCTTCTGCACCGCGTCCCAATGCGACCGGACGAAATCCCAGGCCAGCTTTTCGCCGGCAGGATTTCTCATCACGTCGGTAATGAGTCCCAGCGCGTCCTGCGAACGTACGTCCGAAGATATGGCGAAGTCCAGAGTGCGTTGCAGCAACGTGGGATCGGTGAACTGGGCGAGCGTGAACAAATATCCGTAATACTCCTCCGGCGATTTCGGGTTCTTCAGCCCGGCCATGAGCCGGTCGTAGAAAGCTTGATCGCCATTCAGCGCGGCCAGACCGAAGGCCCCAGTCGCGAGTTCGCGATCCACGGAGGCCGGGTCGTCGAGATACTTGTCGGCAATCTTCCGCGCTTGAGCCAGCACTTCCGGATCGCGGGCATCCTCTCCCAGTGCGTTGAACAGGCGAGCCCGCAGAGTTCTTTGTTCATCGCTGTCGCCGGGCTTCGGATCCATTCCCACATCGTTCAGGATCGGTCTGAGATACTGCCGCAGCCAGGCCCGGTAAGACTCCCGGTCGCTGTCACTCACCAGGTAATGGCCGACGACGCCCAAACGGCCCAACACATCTTCCAAAACTGCGCGGTTGCGGTCGGCCGCCAGACCCTGGGCAAAAGCCAGATAATCTCCGACAGGTTCGCGTCCGACCCGCACCGACGCCCAGATATCCGACTGCAGCGCGATGCGCTCGGCCGGAGTGAGAGCTGTTTCTGCATCCCTAGCCAGGGCATGCACGACTTCAGGCTGGTACCCAACCCGGTAGTAACCGGTCGCACCCGCGTTTGCCAATACCCAGGTTGAACATCCGGGCAAAGTGAAGGTTTGCTCCTTCCTGGTGAGCAATTCGCACTTTTCGCTCTTGCCCCCGGCAGAGGACTTTAAGCACAGCGGAACCTGCCACAATTCGTCGCCGGGCGCGGCGAATTTTGCCCGGTCGTAGAAATACCGTTGCTGGTCGAGCGTGACGGCCGTGGAATTACCGGAGCATTGGGACTTGACGTTGATGATCGGCACGCCCGCCTGTGTGACGAAGGTTGGCATGATCTGGTTCACCGGCTTTTTCGAGGTCTTCGCCTGAGCGTCCCAGAAATCTTCCGCAGTCGCGTTGCCGTACTGATGCTGTTTCAGATATGCATTTACGCCGGCGCGGAATGTTTCTTCGCCCAGGTAGGACTCCAGCATGCGGAGAACGGCTGCCGCCTTGCCATAAGCGATTCCGTCAAACAGTTCCATAATCTGAGCAGGCGTTTCCGCGGCCTGGTGAATCGGCCGGGTGCTGGCCAGCGAATCTGTGTTGAGCGTTCCGCCTGTCTGGCTCGCGTCATCGAGGTTAAAATTCCATTCCGGCTTCCACGCTTGCACCGGCTTACTTGACATCCACGTGGCAAAGCCTTCGTTCAACCAGACATCGTCCCACCATTTCATTGTCACCAGGTCGCCGAACCACTGATGCGCCATTTCGTGCGCCATCACGGAGGCGATCGTCTTCTTAAGATCGACGGAGCCCTGCTTTTCGTCGATGAGCAGAATCACTTCGCGGAAGGTGATGCAGCCCGTGTTC
>JBAVAV010000329.1:0-3090 GCA_049585895.1 Candidatus Sulfotelmatobacter sp.
CTCAACTTGCGTCTGCGGCAGGATAGATTGGACCTTGCGCAGTTGCAACTCCGTTGAAACAAAGATGACCCGAGCGCCGGAATCAGCAATGGTGTAGGCGGTTTGGTCGGCGGTTAGCGTGGAATAAACCGGCACAGTGACCGCTCCCAGCAGTAGGATGGCCATGTCCGCGGTCGGCCATTCGGGGCGATTCTCGCTGAGAATCGCGACGCGATCTCCTTTACGAATTCCCCAATCGTGCAGTGCGCGCGCAGTTCCAGCAACGTTGCGCCGCAGGTCGTTTGACGAGATGGGAAGCCATCTACCTGCCTGACGATGCAGCATCACGCGTTCGAGATTGCGTTCGACGACAGTAAAGAAAATATCGTTGAGAGTGGTCAGGCTCATGAAGGGGCCGCCGGCGGCGTGGAACCAAGGCTGAGAGGAATTTACTGTTTCGCGGCCACCTTCGGCAATGCGAAACGTCAAGTGGCAGGGTACTGACTTGCGTCCGGGCTTGGAACCGAGGCTTCGCCCACCAGTCTGTTAAGGTGATCGGCCTCCTCATTGACGGAAACTCCCATCCTGCGGTTTGATAGGTTCGCATGGAATTCGACGCTGAACCGGGCAAGAGCAGCGACCGGGCAGGCAGCCCCGCTCCCGCCGCAGCGTTTTCCGTGCTTCCGTCATGAGCGAACAAACGCGCCCGGCCATCAACTGGATGGACATTCTCTGGCTGCTTTTCCTGGCCGGGCTGGCGGTGGTCCCACCCGTATTTGAAGTTCACAAGCAACTCACGCTTCTTGCAATTGGTGTTCTTCAACTGTCCGAAGGATGGCTGGTGGCGCGCTTTCCCGAAAGAGGGGCGGCCTACGTCGTGCTGCTGAAAATCGCGCTGGCCACACTACTGATCGATCACACCGGCGAGTTGAGCATCAACAGTAGCTACTATCCGATTTATTTTGTGCCGGTCGTCACAGCCGCGGAATATTTTGGTCCGTGGGCCACGCTGTGCTGGACGGCGCTGGCTTCAGCCGCTTATTGTTCATACCTTTATCCCGCATTGCAGGAATATGAGATCGGTGCCGAAGGTTACGGCCAGCTCGCCATCCGCATTCTTTTCTTTTTTCTGGCGGCGATGGTGGTCAACCGTTTTGTGGTGGAGAATCGCCGCCAATCGAAGCGCTATCAGGAACTGGCGGAAACGCTCGCTGAAACTAACCGCAGACTCGAGCAAGCCCAGGCCGAAGCGCGGCGATCGGAGCGGCTGGCGGCGCTGGGGCAACTCTCCGCCGGGCTGGCGCATGAGATTCGCAATCCGCTGGCCGTGATCAAGGGATCGGCGGAGATGCTGACTCAAAAACTGCAGGACTCCAACCCGCTGGCCAGCGAACTGGCCGGTTATGTGCTCAGCGAAACCAACCGTTTAAGCGCGCTAGTGACCCGGTTTCTGGACTTCGCGCGGCCATTGCATGCCGAACTGGAGCCACGGCAGATCACCGCCGTGCTGGATCGCGCTTTGAACTCTGTTGCCTCCGTGTTGAAAGATGCCCATGTTCGCGTCGAGCGGCAATACGGGAAAGATTTGCCCCTCGTTCCGTTGGACGAGAGTTTATGCGAGCAGGCCTTCGCGAATCTGATTCAGAATGCCTACGACGCCATGGGCAGCGCCGGAGGCACGCTGCGAGTGACGGCTGCGAAAGCACACGTGGCCAATCGCCATGGGATCGAGGTACGCGTCGAAGATACCGGGCCTGGTATCCCCGCGGAGCTGCGGGAGCAAATCTTCAACCCCTTCGTGACCACCAAGAAAACCGGGGTAGGGCTGGGCCTCTCGATCGTTTCGCAGATCGTAGACGGACATCACGGAACCATCCGTATAGAGACCGGCGAACCGGGCGGTGCGGCCGCTGGAGCGCGTTTCGTCATCTTTTTTCCCAGCGCCAGTCAGGAGGCCGCCAAGCCTTCGTCTGACTTGGTAGTCTCTTAAAAGCCGGCAACGAGAAACGGCCAAGGCATGCCTAGAATTCTCATCGTCGAGGACGAAGCGAAGATGCGCCGCTTGCTCGAGTTGAATCTCGGCGAGGACGGCTTTGCCACCGTCTCGGCCGCCGATGCGGAAGCCGGGCTCAAGCTGCTGCGCGAAAATTCCGTCGATCTTGTTGTCACCGACCTCAAACTTCCCGGCATGGACGGCCTGGAATTCCTGCAAGCCGTCAAGCGCCAGAATGCTGCGCTGCCCGTAGTGGTGATGACGGCCTTCGGCTCGGTCGAGACCGCGGTGGAAGCCATGAAGGCCGGCGCCAGCGATTACGTGCTCAAACCCTTTTCGCTGACAGAAATGCGGATGGTCATCCATAAGGAACTGGATGTCCGCAAGCTGCGCGAGGAGAATCGTTCGCTGCGCGAGGCGCTGGGTAAGAAATTCGCGCATCCCAACGTGGTTGCCCGCAGCGCGAAGATGCAGGAAGTACTTTCCACGGTGGAGCGAGTGGCGCCGACAAACTCGACTGTGCTATTGGGCGGGGAAAGCGGCGTGGGCAAAGATTTAATTGCGCGGGCGATTCACGAGAAGTCACGGCGGGCTGCGGGGCCGTTCGGCAAGATCAACAGCAGCGCGATTCCGGAAAACCTGCTGGAGAGCGAACTGTTTGGCTTTGAAAAAGGCGCGTTCACCGGCGCGGTGGCCAGCAAGCCGGGGAAGTTCGAACTGGCAGACAAGGGTACGCTGTTTCTCGACGAAATCGGTGACGTGCCTCCCGCCACGCAGGTGAAACTGCTGCGCGTGCTGCAGGAGCGCGAATTCGAAAGGCTGGGCGGCACCCGTACGGTGAAGGTGGACGTGCGGCTGATCGCGGCCACGAACCGCGATCTGCGCCAGGCGCTGGAGCAAGGGACGTTTCGCGAAGATCTCTACTACCGCCTCAATGTCGTGCCCATCGACATTGCGCCTCTGCGCGAGCGGAAGGAAGATATTCCTGATCTGGTCAATCTTTTCATCTCGCTTTTCCGGAGCGATTCCGGCAAGCTGATCGAGGGTATTTCACGGGAAGCGATGCAGATTCTTGTGAACTATCACTGGCCCGGCAACGTTCGCGAGCTGCAGAATAT
>JBAVAV010000330.1:0-15814 GCA_049585895.1 Candidatus Sulfotelmatobacter sp.
GCGCAGCGCCAGCGCAAACCAGCGATACGCCGTGGGCAAATCGCGCGGAGTGCACACTCCGGTAGCGTAAAGTGCGCCCAGAGAAATCATCGCTTTCGGATTGGACTGTCCGGCGGCGGGCTTCAATTGACGCAGGCCGCGGTCGCAATCCTGAGCCCTGCCGCGTCCATAAATATATTTCTCCGCTTCTGCCACCGGATCCGACGGTTTGGCCGGCGTCGGCTTCGCTAACGGGGCAGGTTTTGGAGGCGCTTCAGTGTCGGAATTTTCCTTCGTGGCATCGGGAGCGTCGGAGACTGGATGCGAACTTACGGCTGCCGGCGAATCTGACGGCTTGGGTTGATTTTGGCCAGAATCGGCGGGTGCGACCGCTCCCGGCGTAGCTGCTGCAGCGGAGTTGCTTGCACCGCTGGAATCGCCGGCCGAACTGACAGAAGAAGACGTCGCCGGATTTGCCGCCGGCGAAGTTGCTGGCGGCGATGCCGGGTTCGCAGCCGGCGGATTCGCATCCGCATTCGGACTGCCCGGGTTTTCCTGCGGAGTGACCGATGGCGGGGCGGGCGACGGAGCCGCGGCAGTTTCCGCAGGGGGCCGAGTCGAATCCGAGGTTTGCGCCGGTGGTTTCTTGCTGCCCGCAGTGATCCACTCGAACCCGCCCTGGCGCCAGCGGAGGTATCCGAAACCGAGGGCCAATGCCAGCGCCACCAGAACCAGAAGCACTTTGCCAAAACTTCGGCTTGGTTGTTCCTCGTCTTCGTCTTCCAGCAGATAATCCAGATTGCGCGAAGAGCGCAGATGATCCTGCGCCGGACGTAGCGCTGCTCCTCTGCCGCTGTTAAGAGCGGGCTTGTTCAGACCCAGAAACGAAGGTCCGCTGATGATTGGCCCGTCATCGGCGGGCGCAGAAGCGCGAGGAGGCGCAGGCGCAGCCGCCGGTGCAACCGCGGGCGTAGGCGCTGATTCGACGACCCGAGGTTCAACGACCCGAGGTTCGACAGCACGTGGTTCAACGGTACGCGACGCGACGGCCCGAGGATCCACGCGCGGACTCACAGCGGGAGGAGCATTTGGCATCCTATTCGCGGCAGGCCGCGCACTTGGAAGCGGCCGCGGCGGAGCCGGCCCGGCGGTTGGAGAGCGCGTGGGCGATGCGGTTGCGGCCCGAGTTGCCTGCGCGGCTGCCCTTTGCGAAGGCGAGGGCGCGGGCGAAGACGACAGCAGGGTTCCGCACATGCCGCAGAAGCGGTTGGTCTCGGCGTTTAGATAGCCACAATGTTCGCAGCGCACTCGAGCATCTCCTTCCCTTCGATTCAGCGGCCAGCCTCTAGATTAACTCGACCGGGGCTTGGACGGCGAATAGGATGCCAGATGCTCCTCAAGGTGTGGACTATGAGTTCAAAACCAGGTCTGCGGCGTATTGCCAGGCGGGAGAAAAATCACCATCGACCATTAAAAAGCGACGAAGCCTCCCAACCAGAAGAAGCTCCGCCGCCCGCGTCTACCCACCAAGGTACAGACTGTCGACGTTCATGGTGTCTTGCGAGCCTTTCACCGGTTTGCACTTCATCTTGACTTTCTTCCCGGCGTGCCCAATCACCTTGTCCTGGTTGGCGATTTTGAAAACCTGACCGTGATCGTCAACCAGAACAACGTCTCCGCTTTTATCGGCACAGCTCTGGTCACAGGCCGCGTGGCCCGCGCTCTGGGTCACGCACTTGGAGTTACAAAGCCACCCGGTCATGTCGGACGTTTTGCCCGCGTCCTCGCCATACAGCGAGATCCCTGAGACCAGAATAGCTGTCAGCAACCAGGCAATTCGTTTCATTCTCTTCATCCTCCGCCTCCTGCAAAAATGAGTTTCACCAGGGATAACTGACTTTCTGGTCCTTTATTCCAAGTGGATTTTTATTCCAAGCGAGTCCGAGGATGGAGGCGGCACTACCGCCACTTCCACAACTGCTTCCATACCTGCACCAGCGTCTGCATCTGTTTCGGGGTGGGAAGCCGCGTGTAAATCAAACGGCAGTCCCGGTAAGCCTGGTCATAAAAGTCCCGCACCGCTCCCAGGCTGAGGTGCGCCAGACTGTGGCGGAGCTCTTTCAGCTCGCCTTCGCTCAAAATCTCCACTTTTCCGCGATCCGGACGCCGCGCCATGACGGGCCATCTTACCAGATTCGCTATTTGTTCGCCCAAGGTGTTATTTCCCACGCGGGCGGGAGCGTCCTGGGTTCTGGCTGGTGCGCCGGCGAGATGGCAACAGGGATGACATTTTAGGAGGATTCGCCATCTGCTTTGCCAGGGCCGAGTCCCGGGGTCATCAGATTCACGCTCGCTGTCTGGAGCTTGTAGAGGATCTGACCCGCCTGTTTGTGAGCAATGTTGCCGGATAGCAGGCGTGTCATGACTTGCATGAGAGCGCGCTGCACAGAGGCCGCATCGTCCAGCGGCGCGGATTCAAACCAGCTCTGCCGGGCACGCTCTGCGTTTTTCTTGGCGCCTCGCGCTTGCCCGAGGTGATGCAAATAGCAGTACCGCGTACCCTTCATGGCGGGGGAGCCGCAGCGGGTGACGTTGTCCATCCAGTGCTGGCATAGCGGGACTGTGGCTGTTCCCATGTTTCTCTTCACGTTGTGGGTTGAGTGCGGCCGGCTCTCTCGGTTGCGGCCGCTGGTTTCGTTTCAAGCAATGGGTACCGCCCCCTCCCCCCATTTTGTAAATTCTTTCGAATCATGGGCTTTGCGGTTTTTTCGTGGCAACTAACAGCTTCTAAAGAAGTTAAGTGCTTAACTCTTTGGAATCATGTACCTACGCGACGCATTTTGGCCCGCATGGGTTTGAGTGGCCGGCGCTTCTGCTGCTTGTGCGGGACACCTTCTGCTGGACAATGATGGAATGAGTTGGGCGTGGAGCGCAAGGTCAGATGTCACAATGGGGCTGTGGAAAAATGATCCTGTGACAATTTCAGAGCGTGGAACGTTGGGGCTGGCTTGACATATGAGGTAGCACCATGCTACCTTCCCAACTGTGAGATGAAGCCAACCCACAATCTCCGCCTCATCAAAGGCCTGATGAAAGACGGCAGTTGGAACGTCACCGTCACTGCACTGGATACGGCCGTGGAACTGGGTTTTGACGAAGAAGACATATATGACTGTATTGTCAATCACCTTGAAGAAACGCACTTCTACAAGACGATGGAGTCGGAAAAGAAACCGGGGTTTATGCAGGATGTCTACTACATCACCTATCACGACGTGCAACTCTACGTTAAGTTGCAGGTCGTGGTGAATGCGGTCGTAATTTCGTTCAAGGAAAATACTAGAGGTGGGCCAATGAATTGCGTAATTTGTGGAGAATCCGCAGCCGAAATCAAGGAACTCAAGAAGGCTCGATACCGCGCCGAAACGGTCGAGGTGCCGAAGGAGTTCTTTCGATGTGGGTCCTGCAAGGAGGAGTTTGTAACACCTGCTCAGATGCGTACCTACGTTCGTGCCGTAAAGAATGAAGTACGCAAGAAGCACGGCCTGCTGCCGCCAGAAAAAATCGCCGCCATACGGGCACAGCTGGAGCTTACCCAAGGCGAGCTTGAGGATGTGCTGGGCACCGGCCCTAAAATGGTCGTCCGCTGGGAAAGCGGCAAAGTGATCCAGAGCCGGGGCCACGATAATATGCTCCGCTTGCTCGACCGTGAGCCTGCGGTTCTGAAATCTCTGCGCCAGATTCAGGCGCTCCGATCCGCTGAACAGGACAAACATGCGGAATCGCTCTCCGCCAAAATGACTGGCGCCAGAGTATAAGGGGATAGCGCCACCCGCCCGCCGAAAACCGCGACGGATGGGGCAGCCTCAAGTCAAGATCGTGCGGAAAATCCCATCGGGAAGACCTGCCTCTTGACCCGAAACTCCCAGTCCTGTATGGTCCCTGCATCGACGAAGTGAGTGTGCTTATAAATCCCATCACGCCCCTCCCCGAGGCATTTCCAGGGCACCTCCAAGACTATTGCGACCAGGTTTCAACTGCGATCAAAGAGCACAAGCACCACGACCAGCGTCGCGCCCTGCTCATGGACTTCCTGCGCAAGGCCTTCGGCATCGAGGTGGTAGAAATCGACCTCGAACACAAGGTAAAAGCCGCATCTGCCCGTGGGCGAATCGACGCTTTCTACCGATTCGTCATCTTTGAAGTCAAGACGGACCTGGATAGAGAACGGGCCGACGCTCTGACCGAGCTTCAAAAGTACTTTGAGTCACAGAGGCGCCCTGCGGACTATGTAGCTGCGGTTACAGACGGGCTGCAATTCGAGGTATTCGACTATGACCTCAAGACAGGGCAACCAAAGTCGATCCGCTCGTTTTCCCTCGAACCACAAGCCCCTCACCTTGCTTACGAACAACTCGACGAGCTGTTGGCGGCGGGGCGCAAGATTCCGCCTCTCGCCGGCGAGGTCGTAATTCGATTCGGCTCAGCGAGCCTCACGTTCAATCGAAGCCGACAAGCGATTTGGGCCGCCTTTGATTCTGTAAGGGATCTCTCGGAGGTCAAGATCAAGTTTCATGAATGGAACGCATTGCTGGCGAAAGTCTACGGAAGCCCTCCGGACGACGAAGAGCTGTTTGTCAAACACACCTACCTAACAATGGTTTCGCGCGCGGTCGTTACACTCGCTCTGTTTCGTGAGGTTCGACGAGAGACAGCCCTCTATCGCGGCCTCATGAACGGGGAGTTCTTTAGGGATCGCAATATCCAGAACCTCGCAGAAGACGACTTCTTCTCCTGGGCGCAAGGAACCCCGGCCGAAGCGGTTTTCTTCGAGTTCTTTGGCAATTTGTTTCGCCGCCTCGACGAGTTTGATTGGTCGAAGGTAGACGAGGATCTGCTAAAGACCCTTTATCAAGGGCTGGTCGACCCAGATGACCGCCAGCTACTCGGCGAATTCTACACGCCCGACTGGCTAGCTGAATTAACGCTCGATAAGATCGGCTATAAGAGAGGCACCCTGCTTGATCCGGCGTGTGGATCTGGGACATTCCTTTTTTGCGCTATTCGCCGCCTCCGCGCTCAGGGGATGAAAGGAAATAAGCTGATCCGGACGGCCCTGGAGTCGATTGTAGGAATCGATGTGCATCCTGTCGCGTCACTGATGGCAAGGGCGAACATCCTGTTGGCGCTAGCCGCGGAGCTTCCGGATTATCCGGACGACGTCTACCTCAGGGTCTACCTTGCAGACACCCTTATGACCGGGGAGGACACCAAGAAAAGAGCTCTCGTGGTCAAGGCGGGGGAGCGAGGGCGCGATCAGTTCTACATCCCGCTGGAGACGCTTGAGAAGGGCCGTGACCTGGACGGATTGATCGACAAGATGGCGCAGTTCGCCAAGCGCGGAGCCGCATCGGACGAGGCCGAGTCGCGAGCTGAACAAGGCTTCGCGAAACTGCTCGCCGAGTACACACAGCACGAAACTTTTCTGTGGCGTGAGAACTTTAAGGTAATGGTCCGCGTCGTTGCGCAGAAGCGAGACACTATTTGGGCCTTCATTTTAAAGAATGCGTATCGGCCAGCCTACCTGCGCCGCCAGAAGGTTGACGTGATCGTTGCCAATCCGCCCTGGCTCTCGCTACGCGATATCAAGGACCGCGCCTACAAGTCGAAGATCAAAGAACTGACATTCCGCTACAAGTTGCTGGGAAAGGCCGAAAGAAATCTCTTTACGCAGATCGATACATCGAGCGTGTTTTTCGCTCACACGGAACACGAGTTTCTGAGGCAAGGCGGAACAATGGCCTTCGTGATGCCCAAGTCTGTCATACTCCAAGCGAAACAACATCTTGCATTTCAGAAGACAGGCTTTAGTGAGATTCACGACTTCGGCGAAGTGCGAGGCCTCTTCAAGGTCCCCGCATGCGTGCTGATTCGAGACGGCAACGCGGTCCTACAAGAGGTTCCCATCACACGCTGGAGCGGCGATCTTACGCAAAGTGGGCGGAATCTTCCCTGGCGGAACGCGAGAGGTCTCCTGAAACCTACCACTTCGCGATGGTCGCCCCTAACGATCGATTCAGAACGGTCGCCTTATTATACGCCCAAGTGTTTCAGGGAGCGTCGCTGGTTCCCAGATCGCTTTGGTTCGCGGAGCCGCCCTCCGGCCAGCCGGTCAACGTAAAGACGCCGTTTCTGCGGACGCCCAAATCAATCAAGACCTCTGCGAAAAAACCCTGGAAGAAGATTGACCTTCGAGGGAAGGTGGAAAGGGAGTTCCTTTTTGGGACCGCCTTGGCTGAAGACCTCTTGCCCTTCGCAATCCGGAAGCTGCGCCTCGTAGTGCTGCCAGTGCTAGAAAAAGGCGGTCATCTGGTTTCGCTTAAACCGGACGACATGCTTGCGGAGGGCGCGCCGCTGGCATCGGATTGGGCAAAGACTGCAGAGCGAATCTGGGACAAACGGCGAACGGATGAGAACCAGTCCGTTTACGACCGGCTGGACTACGACAGCCTCCTTACCCACCAAAACCCAAAACAGGGATTCATAGTTCTATACAACAGATCCGCGACCAATCTAACCGCTGCGTATATCACCGCCCAGGAATGCGAGCGAATCGGCTCACTGCGAATTCAGGGCTTCGTCGCCGACTTCGTAACCTATCGCTATTATGCAGACTCTGAGGCTCACGCTCTCTACCTGACTGGCATTCTCAACACCCCCGTAGTTAACGATGCTATTAAGCCTTGGCAGACCCAGGGACTAAAGGGCGAACGCGACATCGCGAGGAGACCCTTTGAGGTTTGCCCGATACCGCTCTTTGACCCGCAGGACGACTTACACCGCAGCATAGTTTCTGCGTCCCGTGAGGCGAGGGGGAAGATGCTGCAGTGGAAGTTGAAGATTGAAGGTGGTGCGGCAGAGGCGCGCAGTGCGGCGCGGAAGATTGTTCTGCCTGAACTGGGGAAACTTAACGAACTTGTCGCGGGGCTCTTGAAAGACCGCAAGATGGCTCAAAAGCCGGTAAAAAAAAACGCTGACGAGATCGGGAGCCTCTTTGCGGTGAGTGAGCAATTCCAAGACGGCCTTCGCTGAGCCCCCCGCCTTTACACCCACTTCCCGCCCATGATAACCTCAATACTGTCACCAAGATAAAACAAACTAGAAGGAGCGCATCAGGCTAGTGTTAGCCAGAGAGCAAAAGAAATCCGTCATCGACCAGTATCAGACGCACGCGACTGACACGGGGAGTCCCGAGGTTCAGATCGCCATCATCAGTGAACGCATTGGCCAACTGACGGACCACTTCAAGACGCACCAGAAGGACCACGGCTCACGCCGCGGCCTGCTTATGCTGGTCAGCAAGCGGCGTCGCCTGCTGAACTACCTCAAGAAATACGATTCCGAGCGCTACAAGACCGTCATTACCAAACTCGGCATCCGCAAATAATCCCCGAAATCTTTCTGGGAAGATATTTCTGAGAAGCTCCGTCTGCGTGGCAGGCGGGCAGCATGAAGGAACCTCCACACGTGCAAGTCTTAAGGCGTTTTTCCGGATATGTTGCGGACCGGCACCAACCGTCCGCTCATGGCCGCGACTCGTTTTGCTTCTCTAGCCCCACGCACCCGGGTGCCCCATCCTTCTCGCGTTCTTTGCGAGAGGGTGGGGAAGTTGCCCTCCATCGCAAAGGAATGAACCAATGAAACCAGAAGTGCATGCAGTAACAGTGAACCTCGCCGGCGGCAAGACCCTTTCATTTGAAACCGGAAAATTGGCCAAGCAGGCCCACGGATCTGCCGTGGTCCGCCTGGGCGAAAACGTTGTGCTCGCCACCGCTACCGCCAACGCCGATCCGCGCGAAGGCATTGATTTCTTTCCCCTCACCGTCGATTACCGCGAATACACCTACGCCGGCGGACGCTTTCCCGGCGGCTTCATCAAGCGCGAAGGCCGCATGAGCGAGCGCGAAGTGCTCACCAGCCGGCAGATCGACCGGCCCGTCCGGCCGATGTTTGCCGAGGGATTCAAGTGCGAGACCCAGGTCATCGCCTTCGTCCTCTCCGCCGATAGCAATAACGATCCTGATGTTCTCGGCATCAATGGCGCATCGTGTGCGCTGACGCTTTCCGACATTCCCTTCCTCGGCCCCATCGGCGCAATCCGCGTGGGACTGGTCAACGGCAGCTTCATGGTGAATCCGACCTACGACGAGATGCGCGAGAGCCTGCTGAACATCATGGTCGTCGGCACGGCGGAAGCGATCGTGATGATCGAGTCGGGCGCCAAAGAAGTAAAAGAAGAAACCGTAGTCGACGCCATCGAGTTCGGCCACGCCGAAGTCAAAAAAATCTGCGCCGCCATCAACGACCTGCGCGCCAAAGCCGGCAAGAAAAAACGCGAAGTCACGCCGCCGGAATTCGATCAGGCCTACTACGACCAACTGAAGAAGAAAGTCGGAGCGGATCTTTCGGACCGCCTTGATACCAAAAAGCATCCCAAGGCCGAAAGCCACACCCTGGTCAAAGAGCTAAAGAAGAAGTTGCAAGCGGAAATTCCCGAAGATGACGAAGAGGCCCAAGCAAAGCTGAAGACGTATTTCGAAACTCTCCGCGAGCGCATCTTCCGCGAAGAAGTATTAGAGAAGAAGCGCCGCCCGGACTCCCGCGCCTTCGACGAGATCCGCGAAATCTGGATCGAAGCGGGAATCCTCCCCCGCACGCACGGTTCAGCCATCTTCACCCGCGGCGAAACCCAGGCCCTGGTAACCACAACCCTCGGCACCAGCGACGACATGCAGCGCATCGAAGGCTTCGAAGGCGAAGCCAAAAAACGCTTCATGCTCCATTACAACTTTCCGCCGTTTTCGGTGGGGGAAGTGGCGTTTTTGCGCGGGGCGGGGCGGCGCGAGATTGGCCACGGGGCGCTGGCAGAGCGCGCGATCTCGGCGGTGCTGCCGACGGAAGAATCGTGGCCTTACGCCATGCGCGTGGTGTCGGACATTCTGGAATCGAATGGATCGTCGTCGATGGCGACGGTTTGCGGCGCGTCGTTGTCGCTGATGGATGCCGGGGTTCCGTTGAAGGCTCCTGTGGCTGGAGTCGCGATGGGATTGGTGAAGGAAGGCGAGCAGTACGCCATTCTCAGCGACATTGCCGGAGCCGAAGATCATTACGGCGACATGGACTTCAAAGTTGCCGGAACGAAAGATGGCATTACCGCGCTGCAGATGGATATTAAAGTTGCCGGCATTACTTCGCAGATCATGCGCGAGGCGCTGGCGCAGGCGCAACGCGGGCGGCTGCACATTCTGGGCAAGATGGAAGAAGTGATTTCCAGCGGACGAGAAAAGATTTCCGACTTTGCGCCACGCTTCTACACCGTCCAGATTCCGGTGGACAAGATCCGCGATCTGATCGGGCCGGGCGGCAAAATGATCCGCAGCATCGTGGAACAGACCGGGGTCAAGATTGACGTGGAAGATTCCGGTTTGGTCAAAGTTGCGTCGAGCAATCAGGAGTCGGCGGCAAAGGCGTTGCAGATCATCGGCGATCTCACGGCGACGGCCGAAGTGGGGAAGACTTATCTCGGAAAGGTTACGCGGCTGGCGGATTTCGGCGCGTTTGTCGAAATCATTCCCGGGACCGACGGGTTGCTGCATATCAGCGAAGTGGCGGAGCATCGCATTGCCGATGTGCGCGACGAGTTGAAGGAAGGAGATCAGGTGCTGGTAAAAGTGCTGGCGGTGGAAGGTAACCGCATCCGGCTCTCGCGCAAGGCGATTCTGAAAGAGCAGCGCGCCAAGATGGGCGGCAGCGGTTCGGATGGCGGAGGAGAAGTTGCTCCGATGGCCGAGGGTGGAAGCGCTCCCACGGGCACGGTGGTGATCGAGGGCGGCGGTGACTTTCCCGAGGAAGCCGAGGGCGAACCGAACTTCAACCGCGAAGGCGCGCCACTCGGAGGGGATCGTCCGCGTAGCGATCGTCCACCGGGCGATCGGCCGCACGGAGGCGGACGCGGTGGACGTCCTGGTGGTGGCGGGCGCGATCGTGGACGCGGTGGGCGCGGCGGACGTCCGGGTGGCGGAGGACGCGATCGAGGCCGCGGCGGGCCGGGCGGGGGACGGCACTAGAACTTTGTTGCCACGGATTTTCGCGGATTCACACGGATCGACCAGATAAGTAAACCATTGAAAGGCCACGGTGCGAATTGTGGCCTTTCTCTTTGTCGCTGTGTCACACGGAGGACTCATGGACGAAGTGATCCTGAAGCGATTCGAGCAGCCAGACGAGGTACGAACTTTCGAGAAAGGAAAATTTGAGCTGGTTCATGTCGGTGGAATGACGATTGGACGCGCGACCTATCAGCCGGGCTGGGAGTGGTCGCTCCATGTAGGGAAGGCGGCGGGCGCCAAGAGTTGCATGGTCGAGCATGTCGGCCTAGTCGTCTCGGGGCGGGCTGCGGCTGCCATGGACGACGGCCGGGTTATCGAGATGAAGGCGGGCGATCTTCTATATTGCTCCGGGACACGATAGCTGGGTAGTCGGCGACGAGCCTTATGTTTCGCTGCATTTTATGGGCGCGAATGATTACGCGCAGCAGAAGAAGTAACGGACCACGGCGTTCACCACAGAGGGCACAGGGTTCACGGGGTGAAACCCCTGGCGTTCCACTATGCCTTCGGTGTTGGGAATTACTGCTTAATCTTTTCTGCGATCGTAATTACCCAGCCTTCGGGATCTTCGAAGGCGAATTCACGCATGCCATAGAACTGTTCTTTCAGAGGCATGGTGATCTTCGCCTTGCTTTTTTGGACGGCGGCGAGGACCTCTTCGATGCCTTCGACTTCAATGAAGAGCGTGAGGCTGCCGCCGATGGGTCTTGTGCCGAGGGCGGGATCTTCTTTGGCGACGGCTTTCTGGTCGTTGAAGAAAATCCCCACGTCTCCGGAGGTTATTGAGCCGAAGACGTAGGGCGGCTGGTCGGGGACGGTGATGGCGGGTTGAAAGCCGAGCGTGGTGCGGTAGAACTCCATGCTGGCGGCGACGTCGCGGACTATAAGATTGGGAGTGAGTTTCTGGAATTTCATGGTGTCTTCTTTCTTTTCGATAACCGAGGCACGGACCTGAGCGCCCAAAGGCGCGGCTCAGCCCTTGCTTTCAGCGGCATGTCTAAAGACATGCCCTGATACGAATCGCATGTATGTAAATCCGCTTTCATGTCGCGTCCTCAGATTGCAATTTCGCTTACTTCAATTCCACATTCATGTTCAGGTTGTGCGCGACGAAGGCCCAGGAATCAGTGACTTCGTCAATCTGCTTCGAGATGGGCTTGCCGGCGCCGTGTCCGGCTTTGGTTTCCACGCGAATCAGCACCGGAGCGGCTCCGGCTTGATCGGCTTGCATAGTGGCGGCGAACTTGAAGCTGTGTCCGGGCACGACGCGGTCGTCGTGATCGGCGGTGGTGATGAAAGTCGGAGGATATTTCGTTCCCGGCTTCAGATTCTGCAGAGGCGAGTAGGCGTAGATGGCCTTGAATTGTTCGGGATCGTCGGAGGAGCCGTAGTCGGAGGTCCAGGCCCAGCCGATGGTGAATTTGTGAAAACGCAGCATGTCCATGACGCCGACTTGCGGGAGCGTGGCCCCGTAGAGGTCGGGACGCTGGGTCAAGCAGGCGCCAACCAGCAGGCCGCCGTTGCTGGCCCCGCGAATGGCCAGGTTGGACGAAGTAGTGTAATGGTTGGCGATCAGCCATTCGGCGGCTGCGATGAAGTCGTCGAATACGTTTTGCTTATGCAGCTTGGTGCCGGCGAGATGCCAGTCTTCGCCGTACTCGCCACCGCCGCGCAGGTTGGGCTGGGCGTAGACGCCTCCCATTTCGAGCCACACCAAATTGGGTACGGAGAAAGCGGGAGTGAGAGAAATGTCGAAGCCTCCGTAGGCATAGAGCAGCACCCGATTCTGCCCGTCGAGTTTCAGTCCCTTCTTGTAAGTGAGAAACATTGGAACTTTCGTGCCGTCTTTGCTCTGGTAGAAAACCTGTTTGGTCTCATAACGGCTGGCGTCGAAGTCGACTTTGGGCTGACGGAAAATCGAGCTGGTCGCTTTTTCCGGATCGTAGCGATAAATGGTGGTCGGCACCGTGAAGCTGGTGAATGAATAGAAAGTTTCCTTGTCCTTGCGCTTGCCGCCAAAGCCGGCAGCAGTGCCGATCCCGGGCAAGTTGACGCTGCTGAGGAATGCGCCCCGTAAATCGTAGACCCGGACTTCGGTGCGCGCGTCCTTCAGATATTCGACCAGGAATTTGTCGTCGACGACGCTGGCGTTGGTCATGGTTTCCGCCGCTTCAGGCACGATCGTCTTCCAGTGGGAGCGCTCGGGAGCGCGCGTATCGATGGCGATCAGGCGGCTGCGGGAGGCGTCGAGGTCGGTCTTGAACCAGAAGACCGGTCCGTCGTTGTCGACGAACTGATATTGGGCATCGAAATTGTCGAGCAGTTTTACGACCTGCGAATCCGGCTGGGTGAGATCTTTGTAGTAGAGGCGATTTTTGGGAGTTGAGCCTTGCCACACGGTAATGATTAGGTAGCGGCCGTCGTCGGTGACCGCGGCGTTGAATCCTAATTCTTTGTTGTCGGGGCGCTCGTAGATCAGTTTGTCTTCTGACTGGGGCGTGCCCAGGCGATGGTAATAGAGTTTCTGGAAATAGTTCGTGTCGCGCAAGGCTGTGCCTTTGGGCTCGGCGTAACGGCTGTAATAGAAGCCTGTACCATCCTTGGCCCAGGAAGCGTTGGAGAACTTGACCCACTGGATGAGGTCGGGCAAGTCTTTGCCGGTGTCGATGTCGCGAACGTGCCACTCCTGCCAGTCGGAGCCAGATGCCGCGGTGCCATAGGCAAGCAACTTGCCATCGTCGGTGATAGCGTGTCCGGAAAGAGCCACGGTGCCATCGGAAGAGAGCGTGTTGGGATCGAGCAGGACCCGGGGATCCCCGTTCAGTGAGTCGGCGAAGAAGAGAACATTCTGATTTTGCAGGCCGTTGTTGTGCTGGTAGAAGTAGCGCCCGCCTTGCTGCTCGGGCACATTGAAACGCTCATAGTTCCAGAGTTTGGTGAGGCGCTCGCGAATGGCAGGACGGTAGGGGATCTGGTCCAGATAGCTGAAGGTCAGCTTGTTTTCGGCCTGCACCCAGGCGAGCGTGTCGGAAGAATCGGCATCTTCGAGCCAGCGGTAGGGGTCGGCGACCTTGGTGCCATGGTAGTCATCAACCTGATCGGTGGTTTTCGCCTCGGGGTAATCAAGCTTCGAGGGAGATGGTGCGTCTCCAGCGAACAGGACGGCCGCGCATAGAAGAGAAGCGAGTGTGAGGAGGAAGGGTCGTGTGGCGCGTTGCATGAAATTCATCGGGACTCCACAGAGATGAGGTCTTGTTCGTTCGAGCCGGAAACGAAAGACATTCTAAATCAAAGGAGAGTTCGGGTGGTTGGCGAGGAGGCGGGAGAACCTGCGGCTAAAGCCGCGCCCACTTTGGCGGCGTTTATGGCGCGGCTGGAAGCCGCGCCCTTTCAAAGCCCAGTCGTGCCGGAGTTTGTGGGCACTTATTGAAGCCGCGTCACTTGAAAGCTGAGTCGTGCTTGAGTTCAGCGGCCGGGAACCTGCGACAGCAGGGCGAAGGTTAGCCGATGGCGCTGCGGCGGCGGGGGAAGATTTCTCCGATGCGCTTGATCTCGGCGCCGACGCCGCGCAGCTTTTCTTCGATGTTTTCGTAGCCGCGATCGATGTGGTAGACGCGGTCGATGATGGTTTCTCCGTCGGCTACCAGCGCAGCGAGAACTAAAGAGGCCGAGGCGCGCAAGTCGCTGGCCAAAACAGCGGCGGCGCTCAGCGGACTCTTGCCGCGCACCACGGCGCGGCGGCCTTCGATCTTGATGTTTGCGCCCATGCGCAGCAACTCCTGCGCGTGCATGAAACGATTCTCGAAGATGTTTTCCGCGATGATCGAAGTGCCTTCGGCCTGGGTGGCCAGCGCCATGAATTGCGCCTGCATGTCTGTGGGGAAGCCGGGATATTCTTCGGTAACGATGTCGGCGGCGGCGAGGGGATTGTCGCCCATAACGCGGACGGAATCCTCGGAGTGTTTAGTTTTGACGCCAACTTCCTGAAGCTTGCTCAGGAGCGCGCCGAGATGCGCGGGCTCGCATCCGGTGACGTTGAGGTCGCCCGCGGTCATCGCGCCGCCGATGATGAAGGTGCCGGCCTCGATGCGGTCGGGGACGATGCGATGCTTGGCGCCTTTCAGTTTGCTCACGCCTTTCACTCGAATGGTGGGCGTACCGGCGCCTTCGATCTGGGCTCCCATTTTGTTGAGCAGTGCGGCGAGGTCGGCGACTTCGGGTTCACGGGCGCAATTCTGCAGAAGGGTTTCGCCTTCCGCCAATGTGGCGGCCATGAGCAGGTCTTCGGTGCCGGTGACGGTGATTCGGTCGAAGACAATTTCTGCCCCTCTCAGGCGATCGGCGGTTGCTTCGATGTAGCCGTGGTCATGCACGATTCTTGCGCCGAGGCGTTCCAGGCCTTTGATGTGGAGATCGATGGGACGGCTGCCGATGGCGCAGCCTCCGGGAAGAGAGACGCGGGCGCGGCCGCAGCGCGCGACCAGCGGTCCGAGGACGAGCGTGGAGGCGCGCATGGTCTTGACTAACTCGTAGGAAGCTTCAGGGCTGGCGAGAGTTTTGCAGTGGATGGTGGTGCGATGCTGAGCGCGTCCGTAACCGAGTTCGACTTCTGCGCCCATGGCGGCGAGCAGCCTGCGCGTGGTTTCGATATCGCGCACCTGCGGAATGTTTTCGAGAATGACCGGCTCTTCAGTGAGCAGGGCGGCGGCCATGCAGGGCAACGCGGCATTTTTTGCGCCGCTGATGCGGACGGTGCCAAGGAGCGGGACGCCGCCGCGGATTACGAGTTTATCCATGGGGTGATAAGTCCTGCGTAACTGCCTATTCTAGCGATGAATCGCGGCGGGGATGGGTAATCGGGAGGGCACGGCCCTGTGGGAATAAGAAAAACCATCGTATATTCAACAGGAGATTAGGGGATAGCGATCCTTCGACTGCGTTGCCGTCCGCTTCACGGAAGGCAACTTCGCTCTGGATGACACGTCGAAAAGGCCGAGGAATCATCCTGTCGTTTAAGCACGAACCGTCCAATTGTCGATGGCCAAATTGCTGACTCGGCGAAATTCGCGGGTATTGTCGGTGATCAGGGTCAGGCTCAGGCTGCGGGCGTGGGCGGCGATCAACAGATCGTTCGCGCCGATCATCGCGCCACGCGTCTTCAGGTCCGCACGAGTCTTTAATTCTTTTAGAATCTGGGCGTAGTGCGAAGCTGCCCCGTCGGGAAAATCCAGAACCTCGACGTAACGGAGAAAAGCGGCGAGCGCCGCTTCATCCTGGCGCCGTTTTGGCGACACTTCCACCCCAAACAAGAGTTCCGACTTGGTGATGACGGAAATGCACACGTCGCTGACTGGAACCTTCGCGAGCCTTTTAAGGACCGCATCATGGGAACGCCGCATGATGTAGGAACAGGTGTCGGTGTCCAGCATGTAGCGCGGCATCAGGACTCGCGCTCCCGTGCCGGCAGATCCTCGATACCCTCCATGAAAGACGGCGATGCGACTGGGGCCTCGGCCAGGTAGGACGACCAATCCGTCGGACGGGGCGATAAGACTACGTCGCTGCCTTCTTTGCGGATGAATACTTCCTGAGTGTTGAACTGAAAGTCCTTGGGCAAGCGCACGGCTTGGCTGCGATTATTCATGAAGATTTTCGCTCTGCGTGGC
>JBAVAV010000331.1:0-3678 GCA_049585895.1 Candidatus Sulfotelmatobacter sp.
TTTACAAGCTCTTCGGCAGCTCCGTCGAAAAGGCCGTTGCAAAGGCCAAAAGCCAAGAGTTAAGAGCTAGAAGCCAACCATGCCCGACGACGAGAATCCTGAGCTTCCCCTGACTCCTCCGCCCGGCGGCGACGGCAGCCCCGGCGCGCTGCACATTCAACCCGTCAACATTGAAGACGAGATGCGCCGTTCGTATCTCGATTATTCGATGTCGGTGATCATCGGCCGCGCGCTGCCCGACGTCCGCGATGGATTGAAGCCCGTGCATCGCCGCATTCTTTACGCCATGCATGATATGGGCCTGGTGCATAACCGCAAGACGGTAAAGTGCGCCAAGGTTATTGGCGAGTGTTTGGGCAAGTACCATCCTCACGGCGACTCGGCTCTTTATGACGCTCTCGTCCGCATGGCCCAGCCCTTTTCTCTGCGTTATCCGCTGGTTGATGGACAGGGAAACTTCGGGTCGGTCGACGACGACCCTGCCGCCGCCTATCGTTACACTGAAGCCCGCATGACCGCCATTGCGGAGGAACTGCTCGCCGATATCGACAAGAACACGGTCGACTTCGTCCCTAACTTCGATGAAACCACTTCGGAGCCGGTTGTCCTCCCCACGCGCGTTCCCAATCTTCTGATCAACGGCTCCAACGGCATCGCGGTCGGCATGGCTACCAACATCCCGCCGCATAATCTCACCGAAATCGTCGATGCCACCATCACGCTGATCAACAATCCCGGCGCGCAACTCGCCGAGATTCTAAAGTACGTTCAGGGCCCGGACTTTCCCACCGCCGGCATCATCCACGGCCGCGCCGGAATCTTCGAAGCGTACCGCACCGGCCGCGGACGCTTCATGATGCGTTCCAAGGCTGCCATCGAGAATCTCACCAAAGACCGCGAAGCCATCATCGTCACCGAGATTCCATATCAGGTAAGCAAGAAGCGCCTGATCGAGCGCATCGCCCAGTTGGTCAACGACAAGGACATCGAAGATATCTCCGACATTCGCGACGAGAGCGATCGCGACGGCATGCGCATCGTGATCGAACTCAAGCGCGGCGCCGAGCCTCAGATCGTCCTCAACAAGCTGTTCAAGCACACCTCCATGCAGGAAAGTTTCTCCATGATCCTGCTCGCGGTGGTCAACGGCCAGCCGCGGGAAATGGGCATCATCCAGGCCCTCAAGCACTTCATCGATCATCGAGTGGAAGTAGTCCGCCGCCGCACCGCGTATTTGCTCGCGAAAGCGAAGGACCGCGAGCACATCCTCGAAGGCTATCTCACCGCCCTCGACCATCTCGATAACGTAATCGCCATCATCCGCGGCAGCGCCAACCGCGCCGACGCCCGCGAAAATCTCGTTACCTACTTCGGCGGCAAGAAGATCGACATCAACACCACCGGCCGCGCCCCCAAGCTCGACCCGGAGAAGCCGTTCACCGGCAAGCAAGCCGACGCCATTCTCGAACTGCAACTGCACCGCCTGACCAAGCTCTCGATCGATGAAATCTCGAACGAGTTAAAGCAGGTGCGCGACAACATCGCCGACTACGAATCCATTCTCGGCTCCGAGAAAAAACTGCGCGGCGTCATCGTCAAAGAGCTGGAAGAAATCAAGAAGCAGTACGGAGACGAGCGCCGCACCCGCATCGAAGACGAAGCCGCCGAAATTCTTCTGGAAGATCTTATCGCCGACGAGCAGGTCGCCGTCACCGTCAGCCATTCCGGCTACCTCAAGCGCACGCCCATCTCCACCTATCGCATGCAGCGCCGCGGCGGCACCGGCCGCACCGGCATGAAGACCCGCGACGAGGATTTCGTCGAGCACCTCTTCATC
This sequence comes from Candidatus Sulfotelmatobacter sp., assembly GCA_049585895.1. Lineage (GTDB taxonomy): Bacteria > Acidobacteriota > Terriglobia > Terriglobales > Acidobacteriaceae > Sulfotelmatobacter. The sequence continues at coordinate 1,838 of JBAVAV010000331.1, forward strand.
GCCTCCACCCACGCTTACATCCTCATCTTCACCAACACCGGCCGCGTCTACTGGCTCAAGGTGTATGAAATCCCCGACGTAAGCGCCGCCGGCAAGGGCAAGCACATTGGCAACCTGGTCGGACTGCAGCCCGGCGAAACCGTGCGTACCATGCTCGCCGTTCGCAACCTCGAGCAGGAAAACAAGTACATCTTCTTTGCCACCCGTAATGGCACGGTGAAGAAGACCGATCTCAAGGATTTCTCGCACGTGATGTCGCGCGGCATCTATGCCATCAACATCGAGCAGGGCAACGAACTCGTAGCCGTGCGCCTCACCGACGGCAACCAGATTGTTTTCATCGCCTCGCATGATGGACAGGCCATCCGTTTCGACGAAAACTTGGTCCGCTCCATGGGACGCAACGCCACCGGCGTCCGCGGCATGCACATGGAAGAGACCGACTACGTAGTAGGCATGGCAACCACGCCCAAGCCCGGAGCCGAAAACGTCGCGCCGGCGCCGGTCAAGCCAGACCTGGAAGCGGGAACTGAGCCTGAAGTCATCGACGTGACCGTCAAAGGCTCCCTTATTCTCTCCGTTACCGAAAACGGATTCGGCAAGCGCACTGCCGCCGATGAATACCGCCTGCAGAACCGCGGCGGTTATGGCGTCATCAACGTCAAGACTACCGAGCGCGTGGGCAAAGTTGTCGCCATCGCCCAGGTCGACGAGACTTCCGAGGTCATGCTCATCAGCCACTACGGAAAAATCATCCGCATGGATTCGAAGACCATCCGCGAATCCGGCCGCAACGCCCAGGGCGTGCGCTTACTGCACATGGAGCCCGGCGACCGCGTAGCCGCCGCCGTAGTCCTGGCCCCCGAAGATGAACCAACCGGCGGTAACGGAGGCACGTTGCTTCAGTAGGATCTCCGAGTAGCGCCGGCGTCTCGCCGCCACATTCTCCAACCAGCCGCGGCTGAGAGAATTTGGCAACGCGTTTCTCGCGCGCGGTTACCCCGCATAATCTAAACTATGCCGTAACCCTACTTCTTCGCACCGATCTTCCGATTGATATCCGGCGCAAACTCAATAAATACATTCAGCACCGTGCCCCACACCGCCTGCCCGAGAATCCCGCGGCCGCCCTGATTCAGCACATCGTGTCCCGGCTTCCATGCCGCCGAAACCATCCCTGCGCCGAACGCGCCGCCGTACAGCGCCAGTTGCGGGCGCTTTTCTTTCTCCGTCCGGTTGTAGGTATAGAAATTCCGCGCGATGGCGTGCCGAGCGCGCGGCCAGAATCCGCTGCAGTGACACTCGTCGTATCGCACTTCATATCCCAGCTTGGCATTGCCCAGAGCCGCCAGGCTGTTCGCGGTGATAAATTGCCCTTCGCGCGACGCGAACCGCTCGCCATACCCTCGCCAACCGCCCCCCCACTGCGGCGGAGCGTCCCTTGCCTGGTCGATCACCGCGCCGAACATTCGCTTCATGTAGGCTGCAGGAGTGGTCAGAGTCTGCTGGAGATAAATATCTTCTCGCTGCCGGATTGTCAGCGGCGTCAGTTGCCGGTTTCTTCTCACGTACGTTCCCGCAACTAGTCCGGTTTCCCAGTCGCGCGCTTTGTGGAGGCCCGCCGCAGCCGCATCTTTTGTCGCGACCGCAACCTCCTTGGTCTTATCCTCTACCACCTGTACGGGATTCGCACCCTCAACCTTCTTCTCTGGAGGATTTTCTGAATTTTTCTCCTGGTTCTTTTCCGAAGATTTGTCCGGAGCCTGCTGATCCGCCCCCGGCTGTTGCGGCGCGTTACTGGGCGGATTCTGCTGCGGAGCCGGCGGCTGACTCTGCGGCGG
>JBAVAV010000332.1:0-3251 GCA_049585895.1 Candidatus Sulfotelmatobacter sp.
TAATTGCTGCCTTCCCATACACAGGCGACAGCTCCCTTAACCGCGCCACCGTCTCCGGCACCAGCGCTAACGCAAAATCCACATCTTCGCTGGTGTTCTGCCTCCCGAGGCTGAACCGAATGCTGGCCCGCGCCCGCTCACCGCGCAGGCCCATCGCAGTGAGCACGTGCGAGGGCTCAATTGCGCCGGACGCGCACGCTGCACCTGTAGATACCGCCAAGCCCTTGAGGTCAAGCGCGATCACAATAGCCTCTCCCTCGATATGATCGAAATAAATATTCGTCGTATTCGGGACCCGCGGCGCTCCGCCGCCATTGATACCAACCTCCTCCACCTGAGCAAGAATTCCCTGCTGCAAACGGTCTCGCAGTCCCGCCATTTTCTTGTCGTCGCCGCGCTCAAAGCTCTGCATCGCGAGCTCCGCCGCCTTGCCTAAAGCAACGATCCCCGGCACATTCTCCGTGCCCGCACGCCGCGAGCGCTCATGCCGCCCACCGTAAAACAGCGGCTGAAGCCGTGTTCCCTTGCGGACATACAACGCGCCCACGCCCTGTGGCGCGTGCATCTTGTGACCGGAAATCGAGAGCGCATCGCAGCCAATCCGCTCCACATCAATCGGAATCTTGCCCGCAGCCTGCACGGCATCCGTGTGGAAATAAACATCCGCCTCGTCCGCGATTTTTCCGATCGCCTCCACAGGCTGCAGTACTCCAGTCTCGTTGTTCGCCATCATGAGGGAAATCAGTTTCGTGTTCGGCCGCAAAGCGCGCCGCACATCCTCGGGATCAACCAGACCCTGCCCATCCACCGGCAGAAAAGTCACTTTGCAGCCCACTTCTTCGAGATGCCTGCAGGCATGCAGCACGGCGTGATGTTCAACCGTCGAGGTAATTACGTGATCGCCGGCGCCGGCCAAGCCGGCGACTGCCAGATTGTCGCCTTCAGTCCCGCCGCTGGTAAATACAACTTCCGAATCGCGGCATCCCAGCAAAGCCGCCACCGAAGCCCGCGCATCTTCCACCGCTGCCCGCGTCTCCTGCCCGTGATGATGAATCGACGAGGCATTCCCAAAGCGCTCGCCGAAATATGGGTGCATGCACTCCAACACTTCCGGCAGAACCGGCGTGGTCGCGTTATTGTCGAGGTAGACCCGGCGCATAGAGTGCCCAGGAGTCCATTTTACGCTGAGCGTCTCGCGGGGTGCGAATCGTAGCTAGCGAGGCCCTGAGGTCTGAGGTCTGAGGTCCGACGCCCGAAGTCCGTTTCCCCTACCGCTTCTCCATCGCCACGTACGGATTCGGATACTCCGGCCCCATGTATTCCGCGCGAGGACGAATCAGCCGGTTGTCGTCGAGTTGTTCGATGACGTGGGCGGCCCATCCGCTGATGCGCGAAACGGCAAAGATGAGGGTGAACATATCTTCGTCGATGCCCAGATTGTGATAGGTGGAAGCGGAGTAGAAATCGACATTGGCGTTGAGCTTCTTTTCCGCCTTTATAAATTTTTCGATCTTCTCCGACATGTCGTACCACTGCGGTTGCCCGCTGGAGGAGCCCAGCTCGCGCGACATTACGCGCAGGTGCGTGGCCCGCGGATCTTCGGTATGGTAGACGCGATGGCCGAAGCCGGGAACTTTCTTCTTCTGCGCCAGCATCTTGCGGACGTACTCCACCGGGTCGGACTTCTCGCGGTTAATCGTTTCCAGAATGCGAAACACCGCCTCGTTGGCGCCGCCGTGCAATGGCCCCTTGAGGGCGCCGATGGCCGAGGTGATGGCGGAGTGCATGTCCGATAGAGTGGCGGCGGTCACACGCGCGGCGAAGGTCGAAGCGTTCAGTTCGTGATCGGCGTGCAGAATCAGGGCGATATCGAGCGCCCGTTCCGCCGTGGCGGAGGGTTTGGTTCCATTGAGTTGGAGCAGGAAGTTGCCCGAATGCGAAAGGGCCCGGTCGGGCTCGACCAGCGGCTTCCCTTTGCGAATGCGGTCATACGCAGCCACGATCATCGCAATCTGCGAGGTCAGGCGGATCGCTTTGCGAACGTTGGCCTCGTGATCGTTCTTTGTGTTGTCCGCATCGTAGAAGGCCAGCGCCGAAACCGCCGTGCGCAGCACATCCATCGGAAGCGCGGACTTGGGAGTGTCGCGAAGAAACTTGATGATGGCGGGATCCAGATGGCGCTCCTGCGCCAGACGTTCCTGCAGGTCTTTCAGTTCTCCCTTTTTCGGCAAGCGCCCAAACCAGAGCAGGTAGCAGGTCTCCTCAAAAGTGGAGTGGTCGGCCAGTTCGTGAATGTCAATCCCGCGATAGGCCAGGACGCCGCGATCTCCATCGATGTAGCAAATGCTGGAGGTGGTGGCAACAATACCTTCCAGACCCTTCGGAGCTTGCGTAGTGGTAACACTCGACATAATTTCTCGCCAGGCTTTTCTGAGATTGATTTTCCTGTTGCCGGAGCCGCGTGAGGGGGGTACGCGGGTAACGCAACCTCCTTTTATACGCCAATCACCCGCCAATTTCAAAGTTCCAGTGGTCACTTCGCCGTCCTAGCGCGACCCGGGTTCCCGTGACCGTCGGCTTACTAATCGAGCATAAGCTCCCTGCAGCACTTTGCGCGTTACGCATGCCCGGCGTATAGTAAAAGTCAGGCATAACCGTCAAACCTTGCTCAAGCAGGTTCATCAAGCGTTTCGCGTTGCGCGCCGCAATCGGTGCTGACGCTTCCTCCTGGAGGACTTCCAAATGACACGCACCATGAAGCGCATTCTTCCGGTTTTCCTTGTCTGCACTTTCTTTTTCTCCACCTTGGCTCCGGCCGACGAAGGCATGTGGCTCTTCAACCAGGCCCCGAAGGACAAAATCAAGGCGAAGTACGGTTTCCAGATTACGCAACCGTGGCTGGACCATGTCCGCCTTTCGTCGGTGCGATTCAACAGCGGCGGCTCTGGCTCGTTCGTCTCCGCCGATGGGTTGGCCTTTACCAATCATCACGTCGGCGCCGGCTGCGTGCAGCAACTCTCCACCGCGGGCCACGATTACATCAAGACCGGCTTCTATGCCAGGACTCAAGCCGAAGAGGCAAAGTGTCCAAACCTGGAACTGAACCAGCTCGTGGGCATCGAGGATGTCACCGAAAAAATCAACGCCGGCGTGAAGCCGGAAATGTCCGCCGCTGACGCTGGTCAGGCGCAGCGCGCTGCCATGTCACAAGTAGAGAAAGACTGCGCCACGGCCACCGGCCTGCGCTGCGA
>JBAVAV010000333.1:0-1829 GCA_049585895.1 Candidatus Sulfotelmatobacter sp.
GCCGATTTGTGCCTGATCCGAATAAGCGAACGCGATTCACACCTCAGCGTTATTTAAGGAGACGAGGCCGATTTCCTCTTCATTGCAAGAAGCAAGATGCCAGACAATTCGGCCGGTTAGCCCGCCCGAGCGAATGAGTCAAGGGCTCCCACCCGAGCATCACCGTATAAAAATTTCATGCCCCAAATTAGGCAACCGTTTCCTGACGCGTTACCGCTGCGGCAAGCTGTTGAAAAGTATATACTTATCTCTAGGTTCCGAGATAACGGCAACGGCATGTCTCGTGCACTACTAACTGGGATTGCAAGGCTCTGGTTGGTAGGCGAATTTTCCGGAGCCGTTTGAGACGCGCACGGGGCGACCCAGGCGCACAGACAAAGGAGAGTCACTCCCTATGACCCGCACTTCGTTAACAATTTTCCTGGCAGCGAGCATGATGGCGACGGTCGGATGCACCACCAAGAACTATGTGAAGCAGGAGACCACCCCTCTTATCAACAAGACCAACGAACTGGATGACATGACGGCCAAGAATACGCGCGAGATCAAAGACGTTGACGCGCGGGCGCAGGCCGGCATCCAGGCCGTAAACGCAAAGACTGCGGATGTAGAGCAGAAGGCACAGGCCGCCGGACAGTCCGCGGCTTCGGCCCAGCAGATGGCGGACGCCGCCAACAACCGTGTAGGCGTACTAACCAACACGGTAGCGAACTTGGATAACTATCGCCCTGTGGCCGAAACCTCGGTGAAATTTGGTTTCAACAAGGACAATCTCACGTCCAAGGGAAAAGAAGCTTTGGATCAACTGGCCAACAGCTTGGCGAGCACCAAAGGCTACATCATCACGCTCGAGGGCAGCACCGACTCGGTGGGCTCTCAGGAGTACAACTACGACTTGAGCCAGCGTCGGGCCAACTCAGTCATTCAGTATCTCGCATCGAAGTACAACGTGCCGGCACATAAGATTTATGTCATTGGGCTGGGCAAGGATAAGCCGCTCGAGTCGAACAAAACCTCAACCGGCCGCGCCGATAACCGCCGCGTGGATGTTCGGTTGATGACCAACACGTTGGGCGATGCGCAACCGGGTCAGAACAATCCGTCGTCCATGTAACAAGTTTACCCTCCTCCTTGGAGGACTTCGACCAACCAGGCCGCTCAAAGCCTCCCCCCGAGCGGCCTGTTTTTTTCTATTGGATGTCCTCTTGAATCAAGGCCGGTCCAGCGTCCTAATTCCATGCAGAATGAGGCACTAACTAGTGCGCTCTGGGTCTCGCAAGCGTAAAATGGACCTATGCAACGCCGGGCGTTCGTAATCTTGATCCTTATATCATTACTTTTGGCGATGGGGACTGCGGTCTGGGCGCAACAGGGGAACAGCAATTCCGCCCCAGCGAAACCATCCAGTGCCTCTTCGGACCCTTCGCAATCCAGTTCTGCCCAGTCGGGCTCTTCACCGTCAAAACCTGCGCAGTCGAGTAGACTTCCGGACCCGGCCAGCCAGCAACCGCCTGTGGATTCGCTCTCTAGAGACACCACATTCCCAGGGGACCGCCCGCAAAATTCGCCGGCCCCAGCACCCACGGTCCCCGATCTTTCTCCACCGCGCTCAGATCGCGTATCGGCGAACGATCTGGGCAACGATATCGGCCAGAGCTCCAGCAAGGATACGCAGAGGGATTTGAGTCCTCCGGCGGACGATGCCAAATTGCACCCACAGAGCGCAGCCGCAGTCGCTGAGGCCAGCGCTGCGGGCGGGAGCGGGATCAGTGAATTTCACGTATGGGATCCGCACAAGGCGGCCAAGAGCGTCGAGGTCGGAGATTTTT
>JBAVAV010000334.1:0-6124 GCA_049585895.1 Candidatus Sulfotelmatobacter sp.
CCAACATCTGCACCATCTACGAAATTGACGACCAGCACGGCGAAGCCTTCATCGCCATGGAGTTTCTGGACGGACTTACGCTGAAGCATCGCATTGCCAGCCGTCCGATGGAAACCGACACTCTCCTGGCCTTGGCGATCGAGGTCGCCGACGCGCTGGACGCCGCGCATTCCGAAGGCATAGTCCACCGCGACATCAAGCCTGCGAACATCTTTGTCACCAAACGCGGCCATGCCAAGATATTGGATTTCGGGCTGGCCAAAGTGACGCCACTTGGCAGCAGGGTGTTGGAAGCGCCAGGGGCAACGATCCAGGAGACGGCGCCGAACGAGGAACACCTGACCAGTCCGGGGGCGACGCTGGGGACGGTCGCATATATGTCGCCGGAGCAGGCGCGAGCGAAAGAATTGGACACGCGCACGGATCTGTTCTCGTTTGGAGCCGTGCTCTATGAGATGGCGACCGGACAGTTGCCCTTCCGGGGCGAGAGTGCGGCGACGATTTTCGATGCGATCCTGAACCGCGCCCCGGTAGCTCCGGTGCGGTTAAATCCCGATCTGCCAGTCGATCTGGAACGGATTATCAACCGGGCGCTGGAAAAAGACCGGGAACTGCGTTATCAGCACGCCTCCGAAATCCGTTCCGAGCTGATGAGGCTGAAGCGGGATACGGAAACCGGGCGAGCCGTGGCAGCCAGTTCCGAAACAGTAGCGGTGGCCCCGGACCAAGGCCGTCCCTCTGCCGCCCAGCCACTCGGCCCTCCATCGGCTTCGGGATCTGCGGCCGCGGCTCCACCCTCTTCGCCAGCTGTCAAGGCGGCGCAAGTCGCAGTAGCGAGAGGCGGGCAGCTGCGGATTGTGCTTCCCATTGCGGTCGTGCTCGTCGCCGCTGTGACTGGCCTCTACCTCCGATTCCATCCAGCCACACCGAAACTGACCGAGAAAGACACCATTGTGCTTTCCGATTTCACAAATACAACGGGCGAGCCGGTGTTTGATGCTTCTTTGAGGCAAGCTCTGGCAACGCAACTGGAGCAGTCGCCGTTTCTCAACATTCTCTCCGAACAGCGAGTCGCTCAAGAGCTTCGCTACATGGGCCGCAGTTCGGATGAACGTTTGACGCAGAGTATGGCCCGGGAGGTCTGCCAGCGCTCGGGCAGCAAAGCAATGCTGGTGGGTTCAATTGACAGTCTGGGGAGTCATTATGCAATCGGACTTCAGGCCGTGAACTGTCGAAGTGGAGATTCGCTCGGTCGCGAGACCGTCGAGGCGGATAGCCGCGAGAGCGTGCTCCGCGTGCTGGGGAAGGCCGCCACCAGCATGCGCGAGAAGCTGGGCGAATCGCTGGCCTCAATTCAGAAATATGATGCGCCGGTGGAGCAAGCGACCACTCCGTCATTGGAAGCGTTGCAGGCTTACAGCAATGCGGTGAAAGTCTGGCGCGCGAAAGGGGAAAATGCGGGCCTGCCGCTCTTCAAACGCGCAGTCGAACTCGACGCCAACTTTGCCATGGCCTACGCGCGACTGGCAACTGTTTACTCCAACCTGAATGAAGCTGCACTCGCTTTTGAAAATGCCAAGAAAGCCTATGACCTCCGGGGGCGGGTCACAGAGCGCGAGAGATATTACATCGACTCACATTTCTACGATTTCGGTTCGGGAGATCGGGAAAAAGCGGCTGCCGTCTACCAGGAATGGACTCAGACCTATCCCCACGATCAAGTTCCTTTCAGCAACCTGGCGGTGATTCACGGTTACATGGGGCAGTACGCGAAGGCGCGCGAAGAGTTTGCGGAAGCGCTGCGGCTGGAGCCGAGCGATGCGGCCAACTACGGCAACCTTGCCGGCACCTACTTGACTCTTGGCAGAGTGGACGAGGCCAAAGCGGTTCTGGATGAGGCGCAGGCTCACCATATGGAAGGCGAGCAGCTTTTGCAAACCTATTATCAAATCGCTTTTATGACCAAGAACTCTACCGAAACAGAGCGTCTGGTTTCGGCGGCCGTAGGCGTTTCGGGTACGGAAGACTTATTGTTTGCCACGGAATCGGACACACTTGCGTTTCACGGGCGGCTCGGGAAGGCCCGCGAGTACTCTCGCAAAGCAAGAGAATCGGCGCTTCGGAACGGAGCAAAGGAAACGGCCGCGGTTTGGCAGGCGATTGCAGCTCTGCATGAAGCCGAGCTCGGCAATTCCACGCAAGTGAGACCGCAAGCCGTTGGAGCTCTCGCGACGTTTGGCGGCAAGAGTGTTCAAACGCTGGCAGCACTCGCGCTGGCCAGTAGCGGAGATTCAAGTGGGGCACAGAAAATATCTTCCGATCTCGGCGAACAATCAAATTCCGACACTCTGGTGAAGGCCTACTGGCTGCCGACTATAGGGGCCGCAGTCGAAATCAGCCGAAATAATCCTTCACGGGCCATCGAGCTGCTCCGGGCATCCACACTCTACGAGATGGGATCACCACCGCCGTTCTTATCGTTTGGCACCTTCTATCCCGTCTACCTGCGAGGCCAGGCATTCCTCATGCTGCGACAAGGAGGAGATGCCGCCCTCGAATTTCAAAAGATCATTGACCACCCTGGCGTCACACTCAACTTCCCCCTTGGGGCGCTTGCGCATCTTCAACTTGGCCGCGCCTATGCCTTGAGCGGAGACGCAACCAAGGCGAAATCCGCATACCAGGATTTCTTCGCCCTCTGGAAAGACGCCGATGCCGACATCCCTGTCCTGAAGGAAGCGAAGGCGGAGTATGCGAGACTGCCATGAGCACTCACCGAAAAAAGTGATCCCGACAGGATTTCTTTTGATGACATCCTAAACAACCGATACCAAGATATTTGGCTGCAGAGACTTTTTAACAAAAGGGACGGTGTCATCTCGTAATAGCGCCGAGAAAGCGGTTTGCCCGCGCGTTGCCTCTCCACTATATTTATTTTTCAGTTATGTTTGAAAACTTCACGACGACGGACCGCTGGACGAAGAAACCGGTTCATTGCGTCTACCAGGCGATGATTGTGGCCGTGGCCACACGCCACGCCGATGCCGTGGACATTAAGTTTCTGGTCGACGGCAGAAAAGTCTGGGTGGCGCTGCCGCATCCCGCATGGGGCGAATACAAGAACCGCACCGGCAAGTCCATCACCGATTCCCTGGCGGTGGAGATTGCCGGCCACTACCTGAAGTCCGCGCTGCAGTCGGGCGAAGGCGGCGGCCGCGAAATGTACTCTCTGACTGTGGCGGAGACCCTGGCTCACCTCGAAGCGGTGGTGGCTGAGATGCTGACGGCTGACACGAAGACGGCCGACGCGCAGACCGAAGCCAGCGCCTAGCGCGCCCGGCTCAGGCTCTCTTGAGCAGGCGGCTTAGCCAGATCAGGAAGATGGCGCCTACAATGGCCACCAGGATTGTGCCGATTAAGCCACCGGCATAGATGCCGAGAGCGCCCAGCAGCCATCCGCCGATAATGGCGCCGACTATGCCGAGGACGATGTCCATGGCTGGGCCGTAGCCGCCCCCCCGCATAATTTTGCCGGCCGCCCAACCTGCGATCAGTCCAACCACAATCCACCAAATAAGATTCGTCAGCATGCTATCCTCCTCTTAATTTCCGGATTTTTGAGCTGAAAAGAAAACGCCGCGATTGTTCAGCTAAGCGCGTCGCATAAATCCGTCCGCATACGTTGGGCGCGCGGGCGCGGCCAGAAACAGAATGCTTCGGCAGACTAGTGACCCAGAAGCAATCTGTCAAGCAAGGCTGTGTCGATTCGCGCGGTGTGCTCAGTCACTAAAATCAAGTAATGTTTGCTCGAAGGATACGCGTCGAATACGAGGAAAAAGGCCAGAGGCGTCTCTGTCCGTTGAGGTGGCTGGATAGTTTCTCCATGCGGAACTTCACTAATGCCAGCGTTTTCGACGACACCCTGCCGGTCGCCGATGGGCAAATGGAAATCGGCACGAGTGTTCCGCTGCAGCAATTGCGCCAAGCAATGGAGGATTGGTTCCGGCGCAAAAGCTATTTGCCTAAAGAATCGCGGCTGGTGCTGGAAGAAATCGAACATCCTGAGCAAGCACAATAATAGGGCGCGTTAATAGAGCGCTTGTTCAAGAGCCAGCATGATGTTACGGATATGAATTCAATCCGCCGCCTTCAAAGGACTCGAATTTATCACTGGACGAAGTCTAAGAAGGGGCTCACAATGCGCGGCAGTATTGTTTCTTGGGTTGTTTTGTGCTGTGTTGCTAGTTTTGAACGCGAAACCAAATCACTCGCTCGGAGTCTAAACCGTCAGAAACAGGACTGCTGGCGCGACATTTGTGCGGAGTTCGGGTTTAATCAGATTAGGGGAAGCTAAGAGACAACCCCTCGGAGTTCGAAATCGTCTTATTGTCGGGCAGTTGCAGGCTGGGGCCACGGTGGTAAGCGATTTGCTGAAAGCCGTTTGTGAGGTTCAGATCATGAACAAATTGCAACCCTCCCCTCTGTTCAACACTCGCGGAATGCCTCTGCGTCAATCCATCGCGCCGTGGGGTGCTCCGCCTCTAAGTCTGGAAGATACAAGGTTCTTTCGCTCCTGGCTGGTCTACGACTCCGATCTGGAAACCAATCGCACGCGCGGCCGCCTCAACTGGAACCTAATCGCAGGTGCGGCGCTTATGATGGTTGTGAGCGCAGCCGGGTGGGCTGGCATCGCGTGGCTGGTAGCTCAGATTTGGAAGTAACGCTTGGAAGTAGACGCTTCGGGCGGTCTGGACAAGTCCTACTTGTCATAGTGCAGCAGCGACATCACGTCGTAGCCCTTCAATTTTTCCCGGCCCTTCAGGAAATCCAGTTCTACCACGAAGCCGAGCCCGGCGATCGCCGCGCCCAATGACGACGCCAGGTTGGCCGCCGCCTCGGCGGTGCCGCCGGTGGCCAGCAGGTCGTCGACAATCAGCACGCGGTGGCCTTTTTGGATTGCGTCTTTGTGGACCTCCAGCGTGCCCACACCGTATTCCAGCGCATAGTCATACTTCACGGTGGCCGCCGGAAGCTTGCCGGGTTTGCGCACAGGCACAAAACCGGCGTTCAGACGGTAAGCCAGTGCCGGGCCGAAAATGAATCCGCGCGCTTCGATGCCGAGTACCAGGTCCACCTCGTAACGGATATAGTGCTCCGAAAGCTTGTCGATCAGCCGGGCGAAGCCAACCTTATCCTTTAGCAAAGTGGTGATGTCGTAGAAGAGGATCCCCTTCTTGGGGAAGTCGGGCACTTCACGGATAAGCTGCTTCAATTGATCGGAGTTCAGGCCCGCGTCGTGGGGCATCTACCACGCTCCTTCGATGCGAAATGAGCTGAGGCCGGCAACCGAACCGGCTTCGGATTCTTCCACCGCATCCACGCGGGCGGCCCGCGGACCTTCGCGCAGTCGCGAACGCAAGCCGGAAAGCTGGTCCCGCGTCCCCTGCGCCAACACTTCGACGCAGCCGTCGGCATTGTTGCGCACCCAGCCCGCAATGCCAAGGATGTGCGCTTCCCGCTCCACGAACCAGCGGAAGCCTACGCCCTGCACCCGCCCGCGAACCAGGAAGCGGCGGGCTTGCACGTCTTCTGTCATTGAGCTTTATCAAAATAACAGTCCGGGGCATTTCCCACAACGGCGCTGGCTTCGCCGCCTATCTGGTTTACCAAACGGAGCGAGTCGAGTTGCATTCGCGGATAAGAATGAGCCCCGACCCGGATGACGATGTGTTCCTGAATACCGCGGTGGATGGACGGGCAACGCTGCTGATCAGCGGCGACAAGACGGACCTTATCGCTCTGAAGACAGTCGAGAGCATTCCGATTGTATCGACGCGCGAAGCGCTCTTCAGGCTGGAGTTCTAGCTCATCGCGCTTCCTGATACTGGCTGAAAATAAATATTTTGTGGTGTCAGGGATCCGCCCGGTCTGTACCCACCCCGTTGTACCCCCGTCCCCCCCTTTTTGCAAAATATCTAGAATCTTCAACTTGGCGGGAATTTCGCGGCAAAACTTAGATGTCAAAGAACTTAGATATCAAACTCTAGACAACAAAAGACTTGGGAGCAACGATTTGGGCTGACCCGACCGTTACGGCCTCGACCATCATTACGCGATTTAATTC
>JBAVAV010000335.1:0-3889 GCA_049585895.1 Candidatus Sulfotelmatobacter sp.
TCTACATCCAGCGAGGCGAGGAACTCTTTCCAGAATACGTGAATGGCGATAACCATCGACTGTTTGCGTCGCTGCGCATTCCCGTGGGCCAGGGGCTTTCCGGCTGGGTTGCACAAAACAAAAAACCCATTGTGAACGGGAACCCCTCGGTTGAGCCCGGCTACGTAAACGATCCAGCCAAGTTCAGCACTCTGCGCTCGGCGCTGGCGGTGCCTCTGGAAGGGGTAGCTGGCGTGATCGGAGTGCTCGCCCTGTACCGTTCGGATCGCGATGCTTTCACCTCCGATCATTTGCGCATCCTGCTGGCGGTCAGCGGCAAGATGGCTCTGGCCATCGAGAACGCGCTGAAGTACCAGCAGGCCGAAAGCTCCGCGACCACCGACTACCTTACCGGCCTGCCCAACGCGCGGTCGTTGTTCTTACAGCTGGATCGCGAGTTGGCCCGCTGCAAGCGCGACAACTCATCGCTCACGGTGATGGTCTGCGACATGGATGGCTTCAAGAAGATCAACGACCGCTTTGGGCACCTGGAGGGAAATCGGGTTCTGCGCCTGTTTGCCCAAGCCCTGAAAGATACGTGCCGCGAATACGATTATGTTGCGCGCATGGGCGGCGACGAGTTTGTAGTCATCGCTCCCGGTCTGCCGGTGGAAATCGCCAGCAAGAGGGCCGAGCAGATGCGTCCTCTGGCGAAGCAAGCGGGGTTCGAGGTCTGCGGAGAAGAGATTCTTTCCCTCAGCGTAGGCCAAGCTGTTTATCCGACAGACGGGACGGATGCCGAGCAGCTTCTCACCGAAGCCGACCGCCGCATGTATGTGGAGAAGCAAAAGGAGCCTTCGGAGAAAAATCGACGGCTGCACCCGCGCTTGAAATGCCGCGCCACGATCGAGCTGCGGCCCCTGGATGGCCAGGACACCGTTATGGGTAATCTGATCGATATCAGCATCGGCGGATGCTACGTGGAAACCAGCGCAATTCTGAGCCCCGGAACAAATCTCAAGCTGGTTTTCTCCATGGATGACGCGAGTTTGTGTGCCGACGGCATTATCGCCCGAACCCACCCCGGCACCGGTATAGCGATACAGTTCACCGAAGCGGGTCGGCCCACCCGGAAGAAGATGTATCGGATTCTGGAGTACGTCCAAAAAACGACGACGTTCTACAACGACCGTTATCTCCAGGACCTTGTGCCCAGCCGCTGACCCTCGATTGCTGATCTTCAATCGCTGATTTTCGAGACTGAAGCCTCGATCTGCGAGAGCCGAGGCAACTGCCGCAAGGCGGGGCCGCGCGCTTGCTGCCGGTCTCCGCCGCCCGTACACTTAAGCAAGATGCATGTTCACATTCATGGCGAGGGCGGAACCAAGCGGGTGCTCAAAATCTCGCTCGGCGTGACCCTGGCTTACATCGCGCTGCTGGTCGTCGCCGGCATCCGCGCCCACTCGCTGGCCCTGCTTTCTGAGGCCGGACACAATCTCTCCGATTTTCTGGCGCTTCTGCTCTCTCTGGTTGCGGTTTACCTGCAATCGCGTCCGCCAAGCTCGACCAAGACTTACGGCTACCACCGCGCCGGAGTTCTGGCGGCGCTCGTCAATGCCACATCGCTGGTCGCAGTCTCATTTTTCATCTTTTACGAAGCCTTCCACCGCTTGCAACACCCGGAGCAGGTTCAGGCGAGCGTGATGATGTGGGTGGCTGGGGTTGGCGTGGTGATGAATGGAGTGATTGCCCTGCTGCTTTATCGTTCTGGCGGCGACGTTAACATTCGCAGCGCGCTCCTGCATGAAGTCGGCGATACGCTCTCCACAGCGGCGGTCATCGCCGGAGGCTGGGCCATCCTGGTCACGGGAAATTACTGGATCGACTCCGCGCTCTCGTTCGGGATTGGGGCGCTGATTCTTTGGTCGGGTTTTGGCATCGTCCGTGAGACGCTGAATATCTTGCTCGAGGGCACGCCGCGCGGGATGAAGCTCGAACTGGTCGAGACCGCGATTCGCGCCATCGACGGCGTCAACGACGTGCACGACCTGCACTGCTGGAGCATCGGCTCGGAAACGCGCGCTCTCTCCTGCCACATTTCCATCGCCGACATTCCCCCGTCGGTCAGCGAACGCATCCTGCGCGACGTGAAAGAGCGCCTGCACCATGATTTCCGCATCGACCACACCACGATTCAGTTCGAGCATGTGGAGTGCGAAGTGGCGCACGGATGCGTGATCCCGGTGGGCGAGAGCGAAGAGGAACACCACCACAGCCACTGAGAGAAGCTGTCTGGCCGCTGCGCTGGACGGCTCACGGCAGTCGTATACTTAAAATACTGCGATAGTGCGGTATTCAGTGCCCTCGAAATGAGAGGTGCCGGATTTGGGCGTGACGTAAAGGCATTTATGGCAACAATACGTGTCTACTGTGACGGGGCCGGAAAAGAGAACGATCATCCTGTCATAACCGTGGGCGGCTTTCTCGCGGATGAGACAATATGTGAAGAGATCGAGCGGGACTGGGAGGCCGCTACCGGAGGCCATGTTTTCCATCTCGCAGATTTCGGAACCCCGTACTGTGAGCTAGGCTCCGGGAACTGGCCTGAGACGCAGAGAGTGGAGTTCCTCAAGAGGTTGGCTGCAATTGTAAATCGCGAGGGCGTCCAAATTATGAGCGCATCGCTTGAGGTCCAGCCATACAACGAAATGCTGGCAGAAAGCCCGCACGCGCATGTGAACGGGCCGGCATTCTCGGGTTGTGGTCAAGCCGCTATCATGAACGCGGAATATCTTCTCCTGAAGGAAGGACGCCGGAAACAAAAGGTCGGGTTTTTCTTCGAGAAGGGAGATCGCGAGCACGAAATTTCAAAAATGATGCAGGACTGGAATGACTCGAAGACGAGTGAGTACGGCAGGCTGCGGAGCCACGGCTTTTGTCCCAAGGAAACGACCCTGCTGCAGCCAGCAGACTTAATTGCTGGCGTTGTTCAGCGCTGCATGCTCTCGGCATACAAGGCCCTGCCGTGCTTGGACAACGGGCTCAGTCGTACCGCCCTCCACAACTATGAGCGGTACTATCACCGAAACGGCGTAACCGCTGCGGTCGTTTCCGGTCACGATCGTGAGCGATGCTGGATCATCAATCCCCTGACGTTCACCGTACTGGACCGGAGCAGTACAGACTTCTTTAGTCGGCATCCCGAGGTTCTCAAAAAGAGGATGAAGCAGTCACCATTCAAACCGCCGAGAGTGGCAAGGCAGGGGCGGACACGTGAAGGGAGGGAAGGTGAACAAGAAAAACAGAGAACGACTGAAGTCGTTGGACGCTAAATACAAACGGATATCCGCAGAACAAGTGGAGCGGGCTGAGAAGCGGAACATCGAAGCGTTCAGTGCGAAGTTGCGACCGAGGCAGAGCCGCGCCTTTCTGCCAAATTCTTTGCCGCTCAATACGGGAAGCAAATAGCAGAAACCTCACTCGGGTCCGCTGGTGCGGTGCACGCTCTCGCGCCGATTCTACTTGGCTACACCCTGCTTCTGGAAAATCTGCCTTACCAGTTTAATAGTACCCGCATCTTCCGCCGACTTATCGGGCCGCAACCGCACAATCCTCGGAAAGCGCAGTGCGTAGCCGCTTTCGTGACGATCCGACTGCATCACGTTGTTGAACGCAACTTCCAGCACAATCTTCGGCTCGACTACGCGGCGGAAGCCTTGATCTTCAATCGTGTGCTCGAGAAACCACTGCGTCATCTCGGCAATCTCGGCGTCGGTCAATCCTGAGTACGCCTTGCCGATGTTCACCAGGCGGGCATCGTTCGTATTCGTGTCCCACACGGCGAAGGTGTAGTCACTGAGCACGCCCACCCGTTTGCCGTGGCCGAATTCGACTGCGGTCACGACTACAT
>JBAVAV010000336.1:0-5788 GCA_049585895.1 Candidatus Sulfotelmatobacter sp.
GGTCGGCAAACGACTCCCGGAAATGCACCAGCATCAGATCGCCCTTGTGCCCCAGCACCGAGAAGAGAGCAGACTGGCCGGAAGAGTTCTGTTCCATGGCGGCGAGCATTGATGTGGCTTCGGAGACAATGGCAGACTTTTCACTCTCCGGCAGCGCGCGCCAGGCGGCGCGGCGGAAGCGCATCATCTGGTGCAGCACGCTGTAGCCTTCGGTGGTGAGCGGGACCGCGGGAATTTCCGCCGATGTGGTCGCGGCCTGCGGACGCATAGGTCGAGTGGCCGTCATGGGATTTTCCTTATTAAGGTCCTTCTTCGCGAATGTCAAACGACCATTGTACGCGGGAGGACGGGCCGCGCGTCAGTTACAGCGTTCAGAATTTGCCAACGCCGCCGATATCTAGAGCGGTAGCCGCTTGTTCGACTACTCTCAATACTAACGAGTGGCAGTTTTCCGCTGGCCCGCGCGATAGATCATCCAACCGACGAAGTTCGCTCCCAAAACCACCAGAACGATCTTCAGGGAATACGCCCACTTGCTTTCGACGTCGACAATCGGCAAGACGGACAGCGCAACGAACAGCAACGTAACCAGCATGCCAGAAGCAGCGCCGGCGCGCAGCCACGTGCCCGGCCGAATCCCTTTCTCCTTCGCCGCGAACAGAGGGATAGCGAACATCGCCAGGTAGGCGAGACCGTAGAACGTCCAGCTCCAGATTTGCAAGAGAACAAACGCTTCCTGGTTTCCAGCGCCGATCAGCACCGCCGTACTGGCGGCCAGGGCAATCCCGCCCATGAAAAGAATCGAATTAACCGGCGTCCGGTACCTGGGGTGCAGAACGGTGAACCAGCGCGGCAGCAGATGATCCCACCCGGCCACCAGCGGCAGCCGGGTGTTCGTCGAAAAGTAAAGGGTGTAGGAGCACAGATAGTTAGTGAGCAGAAGAAGAATTACCATCGGTACCAGAATGCCAGCCACGCCGGAACCTCCAAGGGCCACGCTCAGAGCCTGCGGGATGGGACCGATGACATCGATCGCATCCGGCGAAACATAGGCCAGAATCGAACTGGTTCCGAGGATGTACATCAGGCCGATCACGGGGGCGGTGAATAGTATGGATCGGGCGAGGTTGCGCCCCGGGCTGCGGGACTCTCCGGCGAAGATCGCGACGATTTCAAAACCGGTGAGAGCGCCGAATGTCATCTTGCTGAATACGCTGAAAGTGAACAACGTCAGGGCTGGCCGGACCAGGGGAAGCGGCTGATAATGGGGCGTGCCTGCCTGGCGTAAGTGAAAATGGGGAAGCGCAACTAACATTCCGAGGATGAGTACTGTAAATACGCTTCCTGCGTTGCTCACCCACTTGCCTACGCTCAGGCCCAAGCGGGCTACCACCATCATGCCGGCGATCAGCGCGATAGAGGCAGCCAGCAGCGCGCGCGGATTGGAAGCGACCCACGCAGCCTGCGGACCAAATGCGTAGTTGAGGTAAGTGGTGGTGACCAGTGCGATTTGGGAGACTTGCACAGTAGTGTTCAGCCACATGTTCCACGCGACGAGGAATCCGACGCGATCGCTGAACGCCAGCCGCGCCCACTCGTACAGCCCGCCTTCCAGTGGCATCAGGCGGTTCAGATGGGCGACAACCAGAGCCTGCGGAACAAAAAACAGCAGAATCGCCAGCAGCCACAGCACAACATGAGAAGGTCCGGCCTTGACCGCCGTGCCGAAAAACTCAGGGACGATCACGATCAAAATTTGCGCGAGCGCGAGGTCGGCGATGCCGAGCTCCTTGCGCAGAACTTTGCTGTGCGCCTGGACCTCGGCTCCGGCGGCGTTCAGCGAAATGTTCCCGCCCAGGCTCAAGTGTGATCCTGAGAATGGAGAATGATTGCTTTCCTGCCTACTTCTTCTCCTGTGGCTTCAGCAGCAGATCCTGATAATCGAAGCTGAAATCTGCCAGCGGAGAAACTGCGGCCATCTTCGCGCTGTCGATGCCGCCATCCGGCTTCAGAGAGAAAGTGATGAAGGCGTCTTCAATGGTGCGGTCGCGCCAGTGCGCCTTGAATGTATCGTATTGCCAGTGCTGCAGGTCGCCGATCATCGAGGGCGTGTGGTCGAAAGCGATAACCAGGCCGCCATTTTCCATACGGATGGTGATGGGTCCGTACCAGGCATCGTTGTAAACGTTCGCATATTTGTCGAGGGGCAGAGAAGGCTTGGAAGCCGCGGCCCGGGAACCCTCCGCTTTCTTCATGGTTTCAGCCGCTTCTTTTTTCTGTATCTCATCGACGCCTTTGAAGGCGGCGATCCAGTCGGTAGGTGGCAGCGTAAAGTAATGGTCGAGGATGTGATACAGAATCGAGTCGAACGCCCCGTCTTCCTCGGCGTTGGTTAGTACAACCACGCCAAGATTTTCTTCCGGCACCAGCATGACCCGCGAAACGAAGCCGGCCACACCGCCCGTGTGCCCAACCAGCTTGCGGCCGCGGTATTCGCGAAGACCCCAGCCCAGTGCGTAATCGGCGAAATTGGTTTTCAACCCCGCCAACGATTGCGGCGGATCGCCGGTCGGCAGAATCGTTTGCGGAGTCCACATTTCTGTCGACCGTTGCTCGCTGAAGAGACGGCCATCCTGGCCGACAAACTTGCCGTGATTCAGTTGCAACTGCACCCACGCGGCCATGTCAGTGGCGCAGGAATTGATGGAGCCAGCAGGCCCGGCGTTATCCAGCACTTCAATGGGGATCACCTGCAGCTTGCCGTCGACCCGGGAATGAGGGAAGGCATAGTTATCGCCGGGTTTGAAAGCGGCGTTGCTGATGGTCGAGTGGTTCATGCGCAGGGGCGCGAAGATGTGTTGACGGACATAGTCGTCCCAGGAAGTTCCAGTCACAGCCGGGATGATCTGTCCAGCCGTCATGTACAGGAGATTGTCGTAGGCATAGTGGCTGCGGAAGCTGGAGGCGGGCTTCATGAAGCGCAGCCTGTAGATGATTTCCTCGCGGGTGTAGGTGGAATGCGGCCAGAACAGCAAGTCTCCCTCGCCCAAACCCATGCCGCTGCGGTGGGTAAGCAGGTCGCGGATGGTCATTTCGTGCGAGACGTACGGGTCATACATCACAAAACCGGGAAGTCGTTGGTACACAGGATCGTCCCAGGAGAGCTTGCCGGCATCGACCAGCGTGGCCAGAGCGGCGGTGGTAAAAGCTTTGGTGTTCGACCCGATGCCGAACATGGTGTGCTCGTCGACCGGCGTGGGATCGCCCAGTTTGCGCACGCCGTAACCTTTGGCCACGAGGATCCTTCCGTCTTTCACGACGGCGACCGCGATTCCGGGCACGTCGAAGGTTTTCATTGACTGGGCCACGTAGGAATCGAGATCGGCTGGCGGAAGCGGTGAAGCGGCGGGCGGAGCCGATTGCGCCGAGAGGCAAGTACCGAACATTGCCGCGAACATTACCGCGAACAATGCCGCGAACAATGCCGCGAACAACGCAAGGGAAAAGGATCTCAAGCAGGCAGGCGTCATGCATATCTCCGAATGTTCTAACGACGAAATTACGTCGCGGAGATTAGAACACAGAATATAAAGATTCGCCGGGCGAGAGCGCTCGCGTCCGTGGTTTGACTAAAGGCCGTATCAAAGGAGAGGAGACTCCGCTAACTCCGCGATCAGTGCGCAGCCGGTGCGCGCATTAGAAAAGAAACGTCGTCAATCTTGTAGAGGACCTTGCCGGGAGATTCCGGCGATGCGCCGACCTTCCCGGCGCGCACCGCGTCGAATGCCGCCACCAGGCGCGGTAGAACGCTGGGCGTTGCGACCGGAATGTTGTGCGCACCCAGGACCATCTTGATCTGCGGAACAAGCGCCGCCAAGCGCCGAATCGACGCGGCATAGGCGTCGAGATCGGTTTCGGGGCGGAAAAGCCAAATGGGAGCCGGATAGTAGGTGTCGCCAGTAAACAGCAATCCATTGGAGCGATCGAGCAGAGAGATTGCGTCCGGCGTGTGACCGGGCGTGGCGATCACCTCCAGGGTGCGGCCCCCCAGATCAATACGGTCGCCGTCGTGAGCGTAGGCCGTGATCTTCCAGGGCCGGGTCGCGTACGCCTTCGGATCAAATCCCTTCGGCAGCGTACCGCAAATCTGGTCGAGCGTGATTTCGGCCTGTGCGTCTTCGCGTGAGCCCCGTGCGTTTTGACGCGTAAAGTCTGTATTCATGCCGTAGACGGTGGCGAATTCCCAATTGTCGCCGACGTGATCGTCGTGAGTGTGGGAATTCAGCACGATAATCGGCACCTTGGTGAGTTCGGTTACGACATTCTTGATGTCGCTGATTCCCATGCCGGTATCGAACAGCAGGGCCCGCATCTCACCGGCGATCAGGTAGCTGATGGTTTCTTCGGCCTGATGCGGTTCGTAGATAGCGAAGACGGCGGGCGCGACTTTGTAGACTTCGAACCAGGAATCGCTGATCGGAACGCGCTCGAGATTCTTATACCCCGGACGCGGCAGCGCGCGGCACCAATCCGCAGGAATCGGAGTTTGCGCGAACAGCGGTGATGCGACGATGGTCAAACAGACCGCGAGAATAGCAAGAGCTTTATGCATGAACGATCCTCGGCACTTGGTTGTGGTGGCGTGTAAACACTCATGCTTTCGCTGGCAGCATTTCTCAACCCTGCAAATCATACTCGACGCCGCGCCGCCGGAAAGGCGGCCTGATACGCAGTCTTCAGTAGTTCGCTGAGCGCGTCCACATCGACCTTCGAGAGCCGCGCCAGAACCCATTCGTACTCGCGATAGTGATCCGTGATGTAGTAAGTTTCCGGATGGGCAGCCATGAGCTCGTCGCTCGAAAGGCATCTTGAGCACGATTGAGTCCAGATCTTCGCGCAGGCGGACGAACAGTTTTCCTTTCACCTTCAGCGCCGGCGCACCAGGTAGCTTATACCCTCGCATGGTTCGTGGTTAAATGAGGGCTGCCGCCGTTCAAAGTTCTTATTGGAAGGAGAACATGGCACATCCCATTCTGTGGGAAGTAGATCCTCAGGCCGACTTCATGCTGCCCGGCGGCAAACTCTATGTGCCCGGAGCCGAGAAACTTTTGCCGAATCTCCGTCGGCTCACAGACGCCGCCCGGCAGGATCGTGCGTTTCTAGTCTCCCACGGATGCTTCCACACTCCGGACGATCCGGAGTTCAAGATTTTCCCTCCGCATTGCGTAAAAGGCACGCCCGGATCGGAGTTTGTCCCCGAGGCCCTCACCGATAGAGTAGCCCGCGTTGCCAATGAAGCAGAGGCAAGACTTCCCGCGGATCTGTCGCCCTATCAGCAAATCCTGCTGGAGAAGCAGACGCTCGATATCTTCGAGTCTCGCCACGCGGATGCTCTATTGCAACGGCTGGGGAAAGAGGCGGAGTTTCTGGTCTTCGGCGTGGTCACCGAGTATTGCGTGCGCCTCGCCGCCAAAGGCCTTCTGCAACGGGGACGCCGCGTTTCGCTGGTGAGTGATGCTATCGCGACGCTGAAACTAGAAGAAGGCTCGAAGGCGCTGGCCGAACTGGCTCAGCTTGGAGCAAGACTCGTCACCACCAGCGAAGCGCTCGCGGCACTGCCATCGAAATAAAAACGGGAGCACATGCGGTGCTCCCGCCGGGCAGATCGCGGTGTTAGTGGCGATCTTTATCATGATCATGATCGTGGTCGTTGTGGCTGTGCCGCCACGTCCAGTATTCTTTCTGTTCTTCCGGGGGAAGCCTGCGGAAATCGCGACCGGAGTCCCGG
>JBAVAV010000337.1:0-3535 GCA_049585895.1 Candidatus Sulfotelmatobacter sp.
GATCGAGAGGAACGCCTCCATTAAATTTGACGCTCTCCTCAAGGCCAAGCTGGCGCACCAGCTGTTTTAATTCGACTTGCTGGTCGCCGCCCGCCCCGCAATAGATGTGGAACTCGGCGTTCGCCACTTTGGTTTTGACATAAGCAAAAGCCCTGATCGCAATGTCGAGTCCCTGGTGCCACTGCAGGCTTCCCGGAAACAACACAATGAATTTCCCGTCAGTTCTGGTTCGCGCGCGCCGGGAAAACATCTCAGGGTCGACATGATTGATAAAAACAGAGCATTTCCCCTCCGGAACCGAACGCGCCACCACGGTGTCATACCAAAGGTGGTTCGATACAATCACGTGATTCGCAAACCGTGCCGAGAGCTTTTCGGTCGCTTTCAGCAAACCAACATAGGCTGATTTGAGCCTGGTGCGAAACTTGTTCGCAAACAACTCCGGCACCACATCATGAATGTCAAGAATCAGCTTCGTCCCGGTCAGCTTCGGATACCACGCTGCAAACACCAGAAAATCCGGCATGTTGTGGATGTGAATCACGTCATAGCGGTTGCGCTTGTGCAGGCGTGTCAGTTCCGCAGAGGATCTTACCAGGAAGCGCAACAAACGCCAGGCGTAGGTCCACTTGCTGCGCTCGTCGTGCTCGCGGTGTTGAACCCGGTAAACCGTAACCCCATTGATCTCACTCTCCGGCTGCTTGAAGTTCGCTCCACTAATGGCGATCACATCTACCTGGTCGCCACGTTTCGCCAGCGTTTCGGCATAACGCCGGACCCGGTTGTCGGCCTCGTATGGGGTATACGCCACCATGCATATCTTCTTGCGGGTATTCCGTAAAGGGGGTGGAACCTGGTCACGGTAATATTGGGCAACCTCTCGCGGCAGGGCATGCCAGTAGGCTCCCTCATATCTGTTGTGCACATACTGC
Organism: Candidatus Sulfotelmatobacter sp.; assembly: GCA_049585895.1. Taxonomy (GTDB): domain Bacteria; phylum Acidobacteriota; class Terriglobia; order Terriglobales; family Acidobacteriaceae; genus Sulfotelmatobacter. Next base: position 933 of record JBAVAV010000337.1, read on the forward strand.
AGCAACTCCTCATAGTAGGAGACCGGATATTCATCGCGACCCTGTCGACCGTTGAAACACATATAGTCGGAGTGAGTGTTCAGCAACACCATGCCGCCGTGCTCGGCAATCCAATCCACCTTGCGCTTCCAAATGTCGATGGTCCGTTCCCTAAGAACTCCAAATAGATTGAAATCCTGAACCAGTGTGTAAGGAAGTTCCACGTACCCCTTGCCGTTCGGACCCGGGACCCAAAACGGAAAGATTGTGCCCATGCCGTCGGGTTCGGGCTCAAAAGGATCCGTATCAAAAGTAGATGCGTCGTACTCCACCTCGAGCGCATGCAGCCACCCCAAGCGGTGCTGCATAAGAGGAGAGCGAAATCCAGAGGCATTCCAATCGTGCAAATATTGCTTGATGCGAGAGGCCTTCGACGCGAATCCCGCTTTGGAGCTGTAAAGCTTGCCATCGTGCTCCAAACCATGTACTCCTACTTCGAATCCGGCTTGATCCAGAGTCGCTCGCACTGCATCCGGAGCACGATAATTACCTTCCGGGACAAAATTGAAGCACGAATGGAATCCGCCCTTTAGTTCGAGGGTCATCAGCTGCTTGACGCGTGACAACCCTTTGCTACCCTCAACGTCATGCGTAAGAACCAGGGCGAACTTTTTGCCCTCCGGCCAACCCGGCCAGCCGGATGGAATACGGGCCGCTTTCGCGTCGATCGGCCACACCTCTGCAAACGCCCGGCGCCGGCGGTTGGCCCGCCACCGCCTTAAGCCTAGGCGTAAGCGCCAGGGTAGAAGGGGCTTCAAGAGGTAATAGATTCTGTTTAGAAACATGATTAGGAACGGCTCAAACTCTGCTGGTGCAGGCTCTGCTTCGGTTTTTTCCCCGTAAGTTGCGAGTGGTTCTCACTCTATCCAATATGCTTGTATAAAAGCTTGCCTGCGGTTTCCAACGCCAGATCAGGGACTCGGTGAACCACGCGCCGAGCCAGTTTCTTTTGCCATGCGCTCGGAAACCTCGCGCCCTGGCGAGGGTACGTCCAGTAGCTGATCGGCGTCCCGCTCGCGCCCCAGCGTTCCTTAAAAGTGATCAGCCCTTCGTTGTCTACATCGGAACGGCCCATCTCGAGCTCCTCAAATCCGTCGTCCTTGGCCCCTTGTATCGTTCTCCAGAACAGAAACGCCATTCCACCCAGTTTGTTGAACGCCGCATCGCTGCAACCATATTTGTAGACCATGGTTTTCTTATGCGAAAGGGTCAGGATGCTGGCCACCGCCGTGCCATCCTTGGATGCGACTCGGATCTTCAGGTCTTTGCCAAAAGCCGCAATCAAACCCCGAAACCACTTTACCGGCTGGGGCGGCAGGCCCTGCCGGCGGCGGGTCATCACCAGAAGCCGGTAAAATCTCTGCAGCAGAGCCTCCGACGCGCCCTCCTCGTATTGCAGCTTTTCCCGTTCGGCGCGCCGAATTTTTCGTTGCACGCAGTCTTTGTGAAAGTTGCGAATCAGATTCTCTTCGCTCGGACGCAGGTCCAGGCGGTGCAATAAATACAGGTTGCTTCTGCCCAGTTGCATCGGGCTCGTCGGCTCGTAAAGGACTGGCCTGATCTCAACGTATTTCCATTTCTCCAGGTCGACCTGCCGCTTCAGGTGCATGAGCATGCGGTCGAACCCTTCCCGGCTGTCAATCAGCGGCTCGCAATGATCAGAGAAGGGCAATGACACCAGGCGCCGGCCTGTCACCCAGCTCTTAATACGGCAAAAAACAAGGCCATCCGTCAGCCGGGATTCCGGACCACATGTCGTGATCGTAACGGAGTCGTAGCCGTAGACAGTCCGCAGTGCTCTCAGCCAGTTTGTGCTATGAAAGACTGAGGCTCGGGGATGGCTCTCCACCACAGCTGCCCAACGCGGATCGCGCAACGGATCGATTTCGTAAGCGTTCGCTGCATGTTCAGTCTTCACTGAAACTTCCACTGCGGCCATCCCACCCAATGCCCTTTCCTCACAATCCAAGCCGGCTTGGCTTGCCATTATCGCTCGTGCAGCGATTAGCGTTTTGCCGTGATTTGGCGCCACTTGGCCGTTAGTCACCGCAGCCACTCTAGCGGCACAATTCTGCATGCTCAGCTCCCCGCAATGCCTTAGCCAGCTTCCCTTGAGGCGGAAGCGTCCTACAACCCGGCTCGTTTCCTCCGCCCGAGAGTCGGTCCAACCCGTTTCAAGCTCGGCCTTTACTGGAAGTCTTTCCTGACTAGCGCATCGATGAACACGCCACCGCCGGCGCCAGAAGCGATCTTACCCCACGGCCTCACCAGAGACAGCTGCAATGCCTTGCGAACCGCCCGCCAAGCTAGACGGGCCGGCTTTCCGCTGGCCAGAGTCTTCGCCAATGACACTGGTGAAGAACCGAATTTTCGGAGGAAATCCTCGTAAATGTAACGAGCGCTGTTCGGAAGATGGGATCCGTCTTCGGTAGCGGCAATGGAAATTTCTTGAAAACCCACGGTGGTCATCAACTTTCTGAGGCATTGCGGAGAAAAGTGGTGCAGATGTCGCGGCAGTTCCAGGCCGTACCAGTATGTTCCAAGCAGCTTCGCCTCCCACGAGT
>JBAVAV010000338.1:0-9212 GCA_049585895.1 Candidatus Sulfotelmatobacter sp.
CATGCCCGAGTGGTTCGTGCCGCAGTACTCGGCGCAGAACAGGTGGTACCGGCCGGGCTTGGTCGGCCGGAACCACATGGTGGTGTAGCGGCCGGGCAGGACGTCCTGCTTGATGCGGAACGCAGGAATGAAGAAACTGTGGATCACGTCCTGCGAAGTCATGATCATCTTGACGTCCTGCCCCACCGGAACGTGCAACTCGTTGATCTCCCGCTGGCCTTCGGCGTGTTCCAGCTTCCACATCCATTGCTTGGCGACCACATAGACTTCGGTGGCGTCGCGCGGCGGAGTGCGCTCCTTGAAGTAGACCGCTGCGCCCCAGACGAAGATCACCATAAAGACAAGGAAAGGAATAGTCGTCCAGACGATTTCCAGTGGCGTGGATCCTTCGATCGGTTCGGCAAGAACGCCGGGCCGGTGCCGGTAGCGGGCGGCAAAATAGATCAGGCAGGTAAAAATCAGCAGCGTCATCATCCCGGTGACGATCAGCAGGAAGATGTAGAGAGCGTCCACGTGACCCGCCATCGTGGAAGCCCGTTCCGGCCATAATGGAAAATTACTGAGCATACCGTGTCTGCGTTTTTACCTTCCTCGCGACCGAGCGCTCCAGCCGCCACAGGATGAAAAGAAAAGTTCCCAGGATCAGAATCGTGGCCGCAGCCGCCAGCCGCAGAATGTTGTTCAGGATCGCGCCGTATTTTCCGCTCTGGGGATCGTAGTGGTAACAGTAGAGCAGCACGGCGTCCACAGCGTTGCCGATCTTGCCCTGCGAAGCCTCGACCAGGCCCATGCGCAAATCCTTGGGCGGAAACTCCACCCCGTAAAAATAGCGCGAGATGCGGCCCTGCGGCGTCAGCACCATGATCGCGGTTGCGTGCGCGAACTGATTGATCCTGGCATCGTATTGGTACTGGAAGCCGACGGCTTTGGCCAGGGCATTGATCGAGTCGGGTTGCCCCGTGAGAAAGTGCCATCCCATGGCCGCGCCGGGGCGGCCATAGCGACCGACAAAATCCTTCTTTTTGGCGGCGGCCATTGCGGAAGTCTCGCGCGGATCGAAGCTCACGGTGATCACGTCGAACTGGTTGCCCACATCGAACTTGATCAAGCGCATCGCACTCGCGAGTCCGGCCAGCGCTTCGCCGCACAGCATGGGGCAGTTGAAGTAAACGAGATTCAAGATCAACGGTTTGCGACCGAAATAATCGCCCAGCTTCACGGTGTTTCCGGCTTCGTCGCGGAAAGTGAGGTCGGGGGGAACCTGCGTGTCGAGATGCTGCTCGATACCGACATTTTCCAGCTTGGGCGGGCGCGTGTTTGCCGGCGGAGACATAATGCCGTTGTTCATCTGCGAGCAGGCGGAAGCGGCCAGCAACGCCACCATAAGCGTGACCTGCGTTGCGAAAGCCGAATTCTTGCACCTGACCCTTATCACTTCTTCTCCTTTTTGCTTCCAACATTGGCCCCCGCCTTGGGTGCGGTTTTCTCCTCCGCCACGCCTTGCGGTCGCACAGGAAGGCCGCGCTGAGCCACTAAATCCATGGCACGTTCGATAGGGATGCGTACCGTTCCCGCTTTTTCGTCGACCCAGCCGTAGCTGTTGAGCGTTTGTTCCTCCGTCAGACGAATTCCGTTGAGCTGGCCGCGCTCGTCTTCTTCGAGCTTGGGATTAGGGAACACGCTCTGCGGGTAGGCCCTGGGGATGTGGCGCGTATCCGTTGGCACATTGGTGAGCAGTGGACTCAGCGCGGGCTGCTGCGCGTTTTCTCGCTTGTCGAGAAAATCGTAAAAGCGCGTCAACACGAAACTAGCGAGCAAGATCATAGCCACGAGGCCCAAAAGAAAATAAATGATTCCGGCAGCGCTGAGATCTCGGCGCTCGAAGCCGCCGTGCCCTAGCTCGTTCCCGTGTTTGCTTGTGTCTTCGGCCATACGTGTCACTTCAATTTCGTTAGCATTATTTATCTGTGTGCCGGCTCCAGAACTTCCTTCGCGGAAACGTCATAAGCCGGAAGCAGCGGCAATGAAGCCAGATTTCGGAAGAAATACCAAAGCCAGATTCCACCGATGGCGATGGGCACAACCATGTCGGCCAACGTCAATGTCAGCGTCTTTGAGAAATTCGGCTCGATGATCCAGTACAAATCGAGGTAGCGCATCAACATTAGCCATGTGGCCAGCCAGACCAGCTTGCGGATATTCCGCTTGAAGGGACGCGAAAGCAACATGGCGAATGGAACCGCAAAATGAAACACGACCAGAAACAGTCCGATGGACTCCCATCCGCCGCTGAGGCGCTTCAAATAAAAAGTGATTTCCGCCGGCAAATTTCCCGCCCAGATGATGAGCCACTGCGAGAACGAGAAATAGGCCCAGACCATGATGAAGGTCAGCATCCACTTGCCGTGGTCGTGGACGAAATCGGGTGTCAGCATCTCCGACATCGGCTTGTAGTTGACCAGAATGCGCTCCACGACCACGGCAAAGCACATCGCTGACAGCACCTGGCCAATGAGAATGATCAGCCCGAAGATGGTCGAAATCCAACTAGGATCGAGCGACATCACCCAGTCGATGGCGGCGAAGGAGATCGTGAATGCGTAGAGAATAAGCCCCGGCCCGCTAACCGCTTTGAAGCGGTCGGAGTTGTCGCGCCCGGTGGGGGAATCTCCTTCTTTGGACCACTTGGTCAGCAGAAATGACAGCAGGTTCCAGATGGCGAAGTATATGATGGCGCGGATGGCGAATCCGTTCACGGTGAGATAGGTCTGCGTAATCTGCTCGAGATGCTGGCGCAGGTGCTTGTCTTCGACATTGCTGAGCGGTTGCGCCCAAATATAGAGTTTGTGAATTCCAAGAATTACTGGAATGAAGAGTAGCGCCAGCAGCGGCAATGTGCGCATGGCCGCGCCCATGACGCGGCGGATGACCACGCCCCAGCCGCCGCCCGTCAGGTGCCGGATCATGATAATCGCCATCGAACCCAGCGCCAGGCCCAGCCAGCACAGGAAGCCGAGCAGGTACGCGCGGTAAAACTCGTCGGGACGCGCAACCGCCAGCCAAACCGCGATCGCCCCGAAGACGAGGCCCACGATCAGCGACCGCTGGGAAATCTTGCTGACCACTGGCGGCGGCGCGAGATCTAAACGGGTTGTGATCGCCGCGCTCATTTCGCGCCTTCTTTCTGATCTTCTTTCTGAGCTTCGCTCTGCCCTGTCTCCGGCGCAATCACCGGCAGGGTGGCTCCGCTGCCTGGCTCGCCACGAAATCTCGGAGGCTGAGAGGGCACGGTCTCTCCCGCAGGCACATCGGCTTTTGTCGCATTCTGGCTAAGTTGCAGCGCGCGAATGTAGGCCACGATATCCCAGCGGTCGCGCGGAGGAATCTGCGCGGCATAGTCGGGCATGATGCCGAAGCCGTTGGTGATCACGTCATAGAAATAGCCCAGCGGCACTTTCTGCAGCCGCGGAATGTGGTACGAAGGCGCCTGGCGCGCGAATCCGCGCGAGGAGACGAAGCCGTTGCCATCGCCCACGCGCGAGTGGCAGGGCGCGCAGAAAATGTTGTAACGCTCGCGCCCGCGCTCCAGAACTTCTTTCGTCGCCGGGAAAGGCAGGTAGTCGCCGGGATTGTTGCCGATCTTGCCGGTATAGAAGTATGTGTCCTCGTGCAACTGACCGCGCGCCACCGTGCCTTCGACCGGCGGACGCTCGGAGCGCTGGTCAGTGAAAAAGTCGCTGCGGGAAAGCGGGTTCTCTCGGGGCTGGACGTGCATATCGAGACGGCAGCCAGAGAGCAGGGTGATCGCCGACAATAGGAGTCCAAACGCCAGGAAATCCCAAGCGACATGCGGCCGTGGAATCCCACCTTTGCGCAAAGAGCGCGCAAGAGTTGGACATCCAGCGCTTAACGAGGGAGCCAGAATCAGGCGGAGGCACTGCATGTTAGCTGGGCACCTCCGAGACGGAACGCGGCTCCAGGGCTTCGAGAAATCTGCGAGTCTCCGCCGGGTTGTATTTCTTGTCGGAGGAAAACACGATCAGGAAAAAGCGGTCTTTGGAGGCCAGCGCAAACCGCGGCACATTGAACACCGGGTGATAAGGCATGGGTAGGCCGTTCAGGGCGAGCATGCCGAAGACCGCAAAAATCCCGGCGAAGAGAATCGTCATCTCGAACGTGATCACGATAAACGCAGGCCACGAATGGTAAGGCTTGCCGCCGATGTTAAGCGGGTAATCAACGGCCGACATCCAATACTGCATTACGTAGCCGGTTAGGCCGCCGATGATGCCGCCGATCAGCACCACCAGGGGCATTTCATCTCGGTGAAAGCCGATTTCCTCGGCCAGGCCCTCGATGGGGAACGGACTGTACGCGTCGATCCTCTTATAACCTGCCTGGTGAGTGCGGCGCGCCGCTTCCACCAGAGCGGTGGGAGAATCGAACTCCGCCATAATGCCGTAAAGGCGCTCCCGCTTCATTCGGCCTTGACCTCCGCTTCCGGCAGCAGCGTGCGCATTTCAAAAATCGAGATCATGGGCAGAATGCGCACGAAGAGGAACATGGCGGCGAGGAACATGCCGATCGTCCCGATATAAGTCATCCAATCCCAGCGCGTGGGATAGTACATGCCCCAGGAGGAAGTCAGGAAATCGCGGTGCAGGCTGACCACGACGATGATGAACCGTTCCAGCCACATTCCAACCAGAATCACACCAGAAATCAAGAAGAGCGCGACCGGACTGCTGCGCAGCTTGCGCATCCAGAGCACCTGCGGAATAAAAATGTTGCATGCCAGCAACGACCAGTAAGGGATGGCATAGGGGCCGTGCAAGCGGTTCCACAGAGTGAAGGCATCGTAGCGGTCGCCGCTGTACCAGCCCATGAATGCCTCAATGCCATAGCCGTAGGCGACGATCAATCCTGTCGCCAGCATGACTTTGGCCGAGTTCTGCAAATGGCGCTCGGTGATGAAATCTTCCAGGCTGTAGATCTTGCGAATGGGAATGGCCAGCATGAGGACCATGGCGAAGCCGGAATAAATTGCGCCGGCAACGAAGTAGGGCGGGAAAATCGTAGTGTGCCAGCCCGGGACGATGCCGATGGCGAAGTCAAAGCTGACAACGGTATGGACGGAGAGCACCAGGGGCGTGGCCAATCCGGCCAGGAGGAGATAGGCAGTTTCGTAGCGGTGCCAGTGGCGCGCCGATCCGCGCCATCCCATTGAGAGCATGCCATAGATCATTCGGGTCCAGTGGTTCTGCGCGCGGTCGCGCAGGGTGGCGAGGTCGGGAATGAGCCCGATGAACCAGAAAAGCAACGAGATGGTGGCGTAAGTAGAAACCGCGAAGACGTCCCACATGAGGGGGCTGCGAAATTGCGGCCACACGCCCATGGTGCTGGGATAAGGAAAGAGCCAGTAAGCGAGCCAGGGGCGTCCGACGTGGATGGCAGGGAAAATTCCGGCCGAGGCCACGGCGAACAGCGTCATGGCTTCAGCGAAACGGTTAATGGAGTTGCGCCACGACTGCCGCAGCAGAAGAAGAATGGCCGAGATCAAGGTGCCGGCGTGACCAATTCCGATCCACCACACGAAGTTGACGATGGCAAAACCCCAGCCGATGGGAATGGTCACGCCCCAGATTCCGATGCCTTTGACGAACAGGTATCCGATGGCGTAGAGCATCATCATCGTCAGCATGAAGGCGAGGCCGAAGCCGACAAACCATCCGTTCGACGCGGGACGGGTCAGCACGATGGCGCTGATCTTTTCCGTAACTGTGCCGAAGGTATAGCCCGGCTCAATGACGGGAGTCTCCTGCGCGTTCGCGGTGATTTTGGCTGTCTCGTTCATGCTGTTGCGGGGGCTAAAGCCCCAATTCCAATTTCAGCCTGCGGCGGCAAGGCTGAAGCCGTGCCCTGATACGAATCTCGTCGCGTCCGATAGCTGACGTAATAGTGGCCCTGAAATGACTCGTATCAGGGTATGCCTTCAGGCATACCGCACTCGCCGCCATTCTGATTTGCGCCTTTAGGCGCTGCGCCTCCCTCACGACTTCAACTCCGGATTCGGATTTCTTACTTCCGCCAGATACGTTGTCCGCGGACGGGTGTTCAGTTCGCCCAGCAAGCTGTAGTTCCGCGACTGCGCTTTCAGCTTCGAGACTTTGCTGTTCGGGTCGTTGATGTTTCCGAATATGATGGCGCCCGCCGGGCACGACTGCTGGCAAGCGGTCTCGAGTTCGTTGTCAGAGATTTTGATTTCTCTGCCTTCACGCACCGAGGCGGTTTCCGCGTCGATGCGGTGCTGGTTGATGCGCTGCACGCAGTAGGTGCATTTTTCCATCACGCCGCGGCTGCGCACGCTGACGTCGGGATTGCGCATCATCTTGTATTGCGGCGTCTCCCAATCCTGAAAGAGCAGGAAGTTGAAGCGCCGCACTTTATAAGGGCAATTGTTCGAGCAATAACGCGTGCCCACGCAGCGGTTGTAGACCATGTCATTCAGGCCTTCGCTGGAGTGATTGGTCGCGCCGACGGGGCAAACCACTTCACAGGGCGCGTTTTCACATTGCATGCACGGAACGGGCTGGAAAAACGCCTTGGGATTGTCGCGGTCGCCCTGGTAATAGGCGTCGACGCGAATCCAGTGCATGTGGCGGCCGATGACGGTCTGCTCTTTGCCCACGACGGCGATGTTGTTCTCCGACTGGCACGCCAGCATGCAGTTGTTGCAGCCCACGCAGGAGTTGAGGTCGATGGTCATGCCCCAAGCGTAGGCCTCTTCTTTATAGGGATAAGGCTGATAGAGCGTGAGGCCGGGCGCGGGCTCGTCTTCTTGGGCGAAGTCGGGTTCTCTTCGATATTCCTCGAGCGTGGTCTCGCGGACCAGCGGACGATGGCCGCCGTCGGGCGTATCCATCGACTGGTAGCCTTGGGTAGATGCGAGCTTGTAGGTTTCTCCAGTCTTGCGGATTTGCAGCCCGGTCGCGATCCACGGCGCGGCGCTGGTGCGCAATGCGTACGCGTCGAAGCCTTGCGCAGTTCCGACGCGGCCCGCGCGCGTGCGGCCATAACCTAGAGTCACCGTGACTGAGTTGTCGGGATGGCCGGCTTGGATCCAGACCGGGCCGGTGACTTTCTTGCCGTTTAATTCGAGTTCGACAACATCTTCCACGTTGATCTGCAGCCGCTCCGCCATCTTTGGGCCGATGAGCACGGCGTTGTCCCAGGTGAGCTTGGTCATCGGCTTGGGGAGTTCCTGCAGCCAGCCGTTGTTGGAGAATTGTCCGTCGTAGATGGTGGGGTCGCGGCGGATGTTGAGCTCGATGGGGTTGGTGTCAGCAAGTGGCGTCACGTCGATGTGGTCGGCCCTTGCGGCGACAGACTTGGACAGGAAGGTGGTGCCCTCGATCCATCCATCGTGAAGTGATTTACGCCAAACCTGCTCGAAGTCCGCACCAGCGTGCTGCTTCTGCCAGTACGAGCGAGCGAGATCGTAACCTGTGGCATCGGATTGTCCGGAGAGCAGCGCGACGAGTTCGCTCGCGCTCTTACCGTTGTAGAGCGGCGCAATCAGGGGCTGAATGATGCTGACCGTCCCGTCATAAGCGCGCCCGTCACCCCAGGCTTCGAACTCGTGCGCTTGATTGATGTGCCACTGACAAAGTTCGGCGGTCTCGTTCTGATAAAGGCCGAGGTGAACGCGCAACGGAACCCTGCCATTTTTGAGAACGTCGGCGAAGTTCAGATCAGCGGGCGCGTCGTACGCGGGATTGCCTCCGAGGATCACCAGCAGATCGACTTTGCCGGCGCTCATTTCGGCGACGAGATCTTTCAGCGAGTCGGTTTGATTGACTGGATTTGCATCGATAGAGTCGGTGTAAAAGACGGTCTTGCCGACGTTGCCGAGCTTCGCGTTGATGACGTGGGCTACAGCGTGGACGGCAGGCGGTTGGTGATCGCCCGCAACGACGACGCCCGAACCAGCATGATTATTGAGGTCTTGCTGAAAGGCAGAAAAGAACTTGACCAAAGCTCGGCCCTCGGTGCCCTTTCCGTGGAGACCTACTATAGAGCTATCGTCTGTTATCGCTCCGTTAAAGTCGGCCAGGACACTCGCTATCCCTTGGATTTCGCCGGCTCGTACCGGCAGTCGATGATCCGCCTTCGCTCCTGTTGTCGTCGGCGTGCTCTCGATTACGTACAGCCGGTTCATCTTGCCGTCGGGATTGCGGCGCTTGGCGAAGTCGCGGATGTAGCGGACATTTCCCGGAAAACCCGCATAGAGGAAGTCGGCGTCGAGCGAGACGATTACGTCGGCCTTTTCAAAATCGTAGCGCGTCTCGAGCGGCTGGCCGAAGGCCAGCTTCGCGCCTTCGAGCACGTTGTCGCGATTGACCGGCTCATACACGTGCCACTTGGCCTGCGGATAAATCTTCAGGAAAATGCGCAGTTGATCGGCCAGCGTGGGCGAAGAAATTGTCGGAGTAAGAACCCGAATGCCCGCGCCCTGCAATGCTTTCTGCGCGTTGAGTGGCCCGCGAATCGCACTGAGAAAAGAAGTCCACGAGCGCTCTTCACCCATGGAAGCCACGCTCTGCGAGCGGTCGGGATCGTACAGGCCGAGAATCGAGGCCTGGGCAAAAATGTCGGTGCCGCCGAGCGACGCCGGATGTTGATTATTGCCTTCGATCTTTGTCGGACGGCCGAGATGGCTTTCGACCAGCACCGGGCTGGCGTATCCGCCGAGGGTGACCGCGGTGGCGTAGAACTGCGGCCGGCCGGGGACGACGTCTTCCGGTTGGCGCACGTAGGGGACGATCGGCTCCAGCGGCAGGCGCACGCAGCTGGTCATGCCCGCCAGCCCGAGCGACGCTCCCATCACCTTGAGGAACCCGCGGCGCGAGACTGAATCGAGCCACTCCGATGCCCCCCTGGGAAACTCGCGATGCAGCGCGTTTTGAAAGTCTTTGCTGCCCGCCAGTTCTTCCAGGCTGCGCCAGTATTCGGGGCCGGTTTTGTCCTTTTCGGACAAACCGGCATCGTGCGTCGTCGCGAAATCAATTCGATCGCGAATAGATTCCAGATCCAGCTTGCCCTTGGCGCCGGGGCAAATGTCTTCGCGCATGGTGCCGCCGTTCTGTTGTTCGTTCTTCATTTATCTGCGTACCACCAACCGAACCACTGTCATCCTGAGCGAAGCGAGAATT
>JBAVAV010000339.1:0-4489 GCA_049585895.1 Candidatus Sulfotelmatobacter sp.
GAATTCCTCATCGATCACATCATTGTTTGTATACCTTGCCATCTTTCATCACGAACTGAACATTTTCAAGCAGGTGGATGTCGGCAATCGGATCGCCGGCTACCGCGATGATGTCCGCGAACTTTCCCGGCTTGATCGAACCAAATTGCCCGGAACGGCCGAGCAAGTCAGCGGCGGAGCTGGTGGCAGACTGAATAGCCTGCATGGGCGTCATGCCGTATTGCACCATGAAAGCGAACTGCTTCCCGCTGGTCCCGTAAGGACAGACTCCGGCATCGGTGCCGAACGACATCTTCACGCCGGCAGCAACCGCTTTGCGGAAGTTGTCGCGCTGAATCCGCCCGAGTGTAGCATCGTGCTCCAGAAAATCCTTGGGCATACTTCCCTTTCGTCCATCTTCCTGAATGCACTCTTCGTCGTAGATATCCATATCGAGATACGTACCGCGCTCTTTCGCCAGGGCAATGCCTTCCTCGTCGATCATGCTGGCATGTTCAACCGAGGCCACGCCGGCGCGAATCGCGTTCCTGATGCCCTCGGGCGAGTGGGCGTGCGCTTCCACTCGGAGACCGAAGTGGCTGGCCTCGTCCACCGCAGCCTGTAGTTCCTCCGGAGTGAATTCCTGAGACTTGGGATTGCTCCCATGCGTGAGCACCGCGCCGCTGGAGAGAATCTTGATGTGATCGACGCCATCGTGGGCGAGATGACGAATCACCTTGCGCACCTCCCACGGGCTGTTGGCTTCGCCATAGTGCAGGTCCCAAGGAAGCGAGATGTCAGGAGCGAGGCCACTAGCCGCACCAGCCCCGCCTGCGATGGTGACGTAAGCTCCGGCCACGAACATGCGAGGGCCGATGATGTCGCCACGGTTGATGGCGTCGCGCAGAGCGATGTCGCCCAAGGCGCGATATGTGCCAACGTCGCGCACCATCGTGAACCCTGATTCGAGCATGGCGCGGGCATTGGGCACGGACTCGAGGGCGATCTGCGCGGCAGTTTTTGTGAACTGGCTCATGGGCTCGGATTCGCGCGCGCCGTCGGCCAGATGCGTATGGCAGTCAATGAGGCCGGGAAGGACGGTCATTTTGGTGAGATCGATGATCTTCGCATCAGCAGGAATTGACAGGGCTTTCCCGACAGCCTCAATCTTGTCTCCGCGGATGAGGAGCGTCTGATCGGCGAGGACACTGCCGGAATCCGGATCGATCAACTTACCCGCACGGATGGCGGTTACCTGGGCGGCCGCAACCGCGACCAGCACACCGCAGGCGGCCATGATCATCAGACGCCTGCACAAGAGCGCAAGTCTTTTGCCTATCTTCGTGTTGGACGTGCTCATCTTGGTTTGTCCCGGCCCCACAGCGTTCGTCGTAAGGAGTATTCTCGTCCTGCGGCGCTTGATTGTTGCCGTGGCGGCTCAGTGCCTAATCGGCGGCAGCGGATGAGAGCGCCAATCCACGCTTGAGATCGGCGGCGAGAAGGCGATGAAATAATTGTTCGCCGGCTTCGCGCCGCACGGAAAGACGTCCGGCGCCATAGGCACGCGACTTCAGCCCGCGCTGCACATCTTCGCAAATGCCGAGATCTTCCGCCTGCACGCGATCGCTCACCTCCACCGATTGCTGGTTGTATTCGCGACCGGCGTCGCTCACGTCACTGAAGTAAAAGTTGAAGATTACCGTGCAATGATCGGTATCGACGGGGATTACCAGGTTTGTGTCCATGTATCCCTCGTAACAGTTGATCATCAAATTGGGATACTGCCAGAAGTAGCGAGCACGGTCGCCCTTGCGGGTGGCGCCGGTAGCGGCATCCTCGTCGGAAACCACCATAGGGCTGGACTGCAGGCAGTAACGATCTTCGTTTTCGATGGTGTACTGCCGGTAATCGAGAACGGAGTTCAGGCCCTTGTGCAGATGAGGCACGTGATAACCACCGTCGAGAAAGTTGTCGACAAAGACTTTCCAGTTGCAATTGATATCGAAGACGCGGCGGTCAAAGTAATGCAATTTGCTGACGCCGAGAGGCGCGACACGTTGGACGAGTCCGCCGAGAAATTCCGTCAGCGGCGCGGCATCGTCGTCGAGGTTCACGAAGACGAAGCACTCCCAGGTCTCGACGCGGACGGACAGCAGACCGTTTTCAGCGCGATCGAAGTTCTCCACGCCCTCAAATTCGGGCATGCCCTTTAACGAGCCGTCAAGGCCGTACTTCCAGCCGTGATAGGGACACTGCAACATAGCGGCCTGTCCGCAGGGCTGAGTGACTACCGCTGCGGCGTGATGACGGCAGACGTTATAAAAAGCGCGGAGAACATTGTCGTTTCCGCGCACCACAACAATCGGCTCATCCGCTACTGTGGCAGCGACAAATTGGCCGGGTGCCTGCAGTTGATCGGTCCGTGCGACCAGTTGCCACGTCTTGCTGAACACGTTCAGGCGTTCGAGTTCTGCAATGCGAGGGTCGACGTACCAGGGCGCGGGAATGGTGGATGCCTGCGAAAGAGGAGCGCGGTCGTTGTAGCCGGCCAGAAGTTTCTCAATCGATGCTTGCATGTTGGGATGCTCTTTGTTCTCAAATTGACAATCAACCTGGATTCAGCGCACGCCGCTCAAGCCGCAGGGCGACCGCCTTAACCGCGGCGATCGGGGCGTGCGCCGCGCTGCACAGGTGCGGACTCGGCTCCGATTGCGCGCTGCAAAACCGCCAGAAACTGCTGGATTCTGGCTTCTTTCTTTTCCGGCATCTCGCCACGTTTGCGAAACAACCCGGGATCGAGTTCGGCGGTGAGCAGAGCATCCTGGAAGCGTTCCATCGTCCAATCGAGGATGGAGACGATCATCTCCACGTCCATGTCTTTGCGCAGTTCGCGGCGTTCCAGACCGAAGCGGACGAAGGCGACGGTACCGTAAGGATCCTCGGCGATCAAGAAGCGATTGATCTCGCGCTTCAAGACCAAGTCGGTGCCGTAGTTGCCCAGCAGAGAAATTCGGTACGGAATCCAGTCGTCGCGCAGCAGATGTTCGGTGCGCACCAGCCAGTAGCGTAGAACTTCGAAGAACCCGGCGGCGCGGACCTCAGGTGGCGCGTCCAGATACTTGGGAAAAGAACGGACCGCGCGCTTGTAAACCTCGAAGAAGAGGCCGTCCTTGCTGCCGAAATGCTGAAAGACGGAACCCTTGGCAATGCCGAGAGTGGCCGCGATGTCTGCGACTCTGGCGGCGTCATAGCCGGACTCCGCGAACTGAAGCATGGCGGCCTCAATGATGCGCGAGCGTTTGGCTTCGGAACGCGGACGCGGCAGGTTGTGGTGCACATAGCGTGGCGGCGCAACAGGGCTGCTGGCGATCCCACTCATAAGAATGACTCCAAGTCACGCAGCATATAGAAACTGCTTCTAATTCTCAACTTCATTTTTACTGCCGCGTCGATTAATGTAAGGTTCCGCGGAACTTACATCATGACTTTGAGTCAGCACAAGTAATGCAGGGCTCTCAATCCATTTACGTTGCGATCATTGTCGGCGGCGGCAACAATGGGCTCACGGCGGCGGCTTACCTGGCGCGCGCCGGACTGTCAGTGCTGGTGCTGGAGCGGCGCGATATAGTCGGCGGCTGCTGCGTTACCGAGGAAATCGCTCCCGGCTGCCGCGCTTCCACGACGTCTTATGTTGCGAGCATGCTTCGGCCGGAAGTGATTGCTGAACTGGGCCTTGCCAACTATGGGTTGCGAATGATTCCCTGCGATCCGTCCATTCAAGTTCCCTTCCCTGACGGACACGTGGTTCCGTGGTGGGCCGAGCCGAAGCGCGCTCAGGCGGAGTTCCGCACAATCTCCGTCAACGACGCCGAACGTTTTGCGCGAGTCGATGCTCAGCTGAAGAAGTTGGCGCGCTATCTGCAGCCATTCTTTCTGGAGCCGCCGCCGGAGGTCGATATCGCAACCATGAGCGGCTGGGCAGATCTGTTTCGCGTAGGAAAGCGCTTTCGCGGAATTTCCAGCGCGGAAGTCGCGCAGTTGATTTCGTTTCTTACCGGAAGCCTGGGCGAGTTTCTAGACCATCACTACGAATCGGAAAAGATGAAGACTCTCTTCCTGGCCAACAACGTCTATGGCAAACACGGAGGACCTTACCAGCCGGGCACTGCAATCGGACTGCTGTTTCATCTTTTGAGCGGCGGAGAGCACGAACTGCAAGGGTTCTATGGGCACGTGATGGGCGGGATGGGTTCGATCACGCAGGCGCTGGCGGCGGCTGGGCGAAAGCTGGGTGTGGAAATTCGCACATCGGCACCCGTGGCGCAGATTGACCTGCGGAACGGTCGCGCCCGGGCCGTGGTGCTGGATGACGGCACCGAAATCCGCGGGCGCATGGTTTTGTCGAATGCGGATCCGAAGCGGACATTCTTGAAAATGATTGCTGCGAACGAACTGCCGGAGGATTTTCTGTTTGCCATTCGCGGCATCAAGATGGACGGGCCGTGCGCCA
>JBAVAV010000340.1:0-1935 GCA_049585895.1 Candidatus Sulfotelmatobacter sp.
GCCTTGTTCTGCTCCATCCAGTTCGTCGCCATGAAGCCCTTGCCGGCGGCGTCTTCCAGTTCGCGCGAAACTTCAGCCGCCTGGTAAATATCGTCCACCTTGAACTCGATCACCGAGATCAGATCGCCCAGACCGAACAGCCGTTGCGCATCCGACAGCCGCGCGAATGCCCACGACGAATCGTAGTCGAAGAACCCGGAATTGAAGATGCCCACCACGCGAAACCGGTTGTACTTCGGCACCATGCCAAAGGGCGTCAACTCGCCTTGAGGGCTGGTGACCAGAACCACCGAACCCACATTGGCTCCCAGGTTATCCGCCATGTCTTTGCCGAGAATAATAGGAGGCATTTCCGCCACCCGCGCGTGCACAACGCCAAGAGAATCGGGAGGCTCGTCCGCTGGTGTGGGCGATGACTGCGCGGCGTGGTCTCCCCCGGCGATGCTAGAGCCATCGCCTGCTGCCGAAAGCGGTTCCAACTCCGCCGCCGATCCCTCCTTCACCGAGTTCAGCAAATCTCCCACGCGCCGCTCATACGCGGGAATCATTCCCTTTAGCACCGCACCCCGAGCCCGCGGCCCGCGCGAGATCAGCACCTGCTCAAATATCGCCGGAGCCGCCACCACCACATGCGGCTGCTTCGCCAGCTTGTCTAATACCGCTGGCCAATCCTTAATGCCGTCATCTGCGATGCGCTGCAAGCTGACATGAGACGTTGACCCAATGAGCCGCTCCTGCAAGTCCTGCCGGAAACCGTTATTGATAGCCAGCGCAACAATCAGCGATGCCACGCCAGCGGCGACCCCGGCAATCGAAATGCCAGTGATGATGCCGATGAAGGCCTGGCGCCTTTTGGCGCGCAGGTAGCGTCTCGAGATGAAGAGTTCAAATCGCATAGGACAGCTGTCAGCCGTCAGCGGTCAGCTTTCAGCCGTGACTAGGGATTATACGAATGCCTGTGGGTACAGCACAGTCCCAGCACACGCTATGGGACTCACAGCTGTACCTTAAATGGCGTGATTTATGCCAGAAACCCTGACTTGAGTAACCTTGGCCCGCATGGAAACGCTGATCTAAACTTGCAATCGTGGAAGCAATCCCAATGATCGATGCGAGGTTGGCGATGCCGAGGTGGGGAAAGATTGCGATCCGTAGCGTGGGGGCTGCAAACGCCACGCTCGTCTTGCTCGGCGCTTCGTTCCTGGCCGATTCGGTCCACTTCTTTCTGACCAGCCACACAGCGGATCCAAGCATTCCTTATTTCCGATTCGCCTTCGTTGCAATAACGGTAATAAATGTCGCCTTCCTCGTAATCCTTCTGGTGACAGCCGCCCGATTCATACAACTCAGAGTCTCCTTCATCAACCCATATTCCTTTGCGGTATTAGTGCTCTTGGTCTATGACTACGCAAACGGCGTTTGCTGGCGAATTGGACGGGGAATAGGAATGAGTATTGGTGCCGCAACGGGAGTCGGCAACACGGGGGTCGCGCCCTTTGAGTTTTTCTTCTTGGTGCCGTATCTGTATCCAGTTGTGTCGATCGTTCTGTTGCAAGTGCTAAAACGGCGTTACAGCACTCAGCACGCCCCTGTCAGTGCAGGGCGATAGCCGCATACGCTCCCGGAATGCGGAGTTTAAAGCGCACACCTACTCCCACGGGCGACCCTCATTCTCGGGAGCCGATTGTTCTGAAATGTCGCCGTCCCTTTTCCAACTTCGCGGCACGAAGCCGGGCACGCCGGAGCGATACTCGCGATATTCCTCCCCAAATCTCTGCTCCAATTCCTTATCCTCCATCCAAATCATCACCACGCCCGTTACCGTAGCGAACCCGGTCAGCGCCCAGCACACCACCAACCCCGTCCCCACGCTCCAGCCCAGCATTTCACACAAATGTCCCATGTACACGGGATGCCGCACCCGCGCCCGAACCC
>JBAVAV010000341.1:0-2645 GCA_049585895.1 Candidatus Sulfotelmatobacter sp.
CATTCTCCGCGCAGTGAAGAAGAGTGCCTGGAACAACTAGAGCACTTGTTAGCCGAGGCCGTCAGGATACGCCTGATTTCTGACGTTCCTCTCGGAGCTTTGCTGAGCGGCGGTACGGACTCTTCCACCGTGGTCGCCCTGATGGCCCGGGCTGCCTCCGGGCCGGTAAAAACATTCGCTATCGGTTTTCAGCAAGCAGACTTCAACGAAGCTCCCTATGCGCGGATTGTGGCAGAGCGTTTCGGTGCGGAGCATCATGAACTGATCCTGGAGCCGGACGTTGTGCAAACCGTGGACACGCTTACCCGCTCTCTGGAAGAGCCTTTTGGCGATTCATCGATGCTGCCCACTTATTACGTGTCGTGCCTGGCCCGGCAGCACGTTACCGTCGCGTTGTCGGGCGACGGGGGCGATGAGGCATTTGCCGGCTACGATCGTTATCGCACTCATTTGCACGATCGTTCTTACAAGTGGCTTCCGCAATCAACGCGCGACTTCTATCGTCAGCATATACACGCGCTCGTCCCATACGGAGTTCCGGGCCGCAATTTTGCCTACAGCGTTTCCCTCCCCTGGGAGGAGCGGTACATTGAAGGGGTTTCGTTCAAACCGTTTCAACGCGAGATGTCGTTGCTTTCGGAGGACTTTACCCGTTTCGGCAAAGGAAAGGACGATCCCTTTCTTCTGTTTCGCAATTATCTGGCTCACGCGCCCGCGAACGATTCCTTAAGCCGCGCTCTTTACCTTGACAGCAAAACTTATCTGCCCGGCGATATTTTGACGAAGGTCGATCGCATGAGCATGGCGACATCGCTCGAAGCCCGCGTGCCCATGCTCGACCACGTTTTTCTCGAATGGGTCACAGGCTTGGCTTCGGAGTGGAAATTGCGCGGCCGAGACCAGAAGTATCTTTTGAAGAGGCTTGCCGCGCGGGTTGGCGTTCCGAAGGAAGTTCTTTATCGCCCGAAACGAGGGTTTGCCTTGCCACTGGGACATTGGATGCGTCACGAACTGAAAGATCTGATTGTTACCACGTTGACCGAGCCGCGTACCGTGCAGCGCGGCTATTTCAAGCCGAAAGGCGTTCGCCGACTCCTGGACGAACATTTTCAGGGCCGCAGAGATCACTCTCCTCGAATCTGGCGGCTGTTGATGCTGGAACTTTGGCACCGAAACTTTCTTGAGCCTGCAGTCTCTCAGCAGTGGGCTATGGTGAATGCTCCGGCCGGAGGAATGGCGTGATGCCGCCATGCGCCGGCAAATGGAGGCGCCAGTGTTGGAGCCTCTGACTGGCGAGGAGATTTCCTTAGAATCCTCAACTGTAAATAGCGTCCCGCCGGGCCTGTTTCTGATGATCGACAGTCTGCAGACGGGAGGCAGCGAACGCCAGTTTGTGGCACTGAGCCGCTCGATCGACCCAAAATCATTTCGGCTGCACTTGGGTTGCATTCAGGCGAAGGGCGCGTTTCTTGACGAGTTGAACAATGTTCAGCAATTTCCGCTGGGCGGCAGTTTGTACGGATTGCAGGCGGGGCGGACGCTGCTGCGTCTGCGGAGCCATCTTCGACGGCACACCATTGACATCGCCCACGCGTTCGATTTCTATGCGAATCTGGTTCTTGTTCCGGCGGCGAAGCTGGCGCGAGTACCGGTCATCATCGGCAGCCAGCGCCAACTTGGCGATCTCTTAACGCCGGCGCAGTCCCGCGCCCAGATGACGATGTTCCGCTGGTGCGATGCGGTCGTATGCAATTCCAGAGCTGCAGCCAACCGGTTGGTCGACCGAGGGCTTGCGGAATGCAAAATCACCGTAATCTGGAATGGGCTGCCCGACCAGGCATTTGCTGAGACCGCCCCCGCATTGCCGAAGATCCCAGGTTTGCTGCGGGTTGGGATGATCGCGCGCATGAACACGCGGGCAAAGAACCATTCAATCCTCTTGCGCGTGGCGGCACGGCTACAAAGCGAATTTCCGCAAACCGAGTTTGTGATTGCCGGCGATGGACCGCTGCGAAGAGATCTTGAGGCGGAGGCTGCGCACTTGGGGCTGGGCGACCGTGTGCGTTTTCTCGGTGACCGGCGGGACATCTCCGCAATACTGAGATCGCTCGATTTGAGCGTGTTGCCGTCAGCATCGGAGAGTCTTTCCAATGCGATCCTCGAGTCGATGGCGGCGGGTGTTCCGGTGGTGGCAAGCGATGTCGGCGGCAATGTGGAACTAGTCAGCGAAGAGAGGGGAATACTTTTTCCGATGGGAGACGAACTCGGTTTGAGCGCGTCGCTTGCGAGGTTGTTGCGAGATGGCGATTTGCGGCGGCAGATGGGCCGCATCTGTCGTCAGTTCACACGTGAGAATTTCACCTTGGAACGAATGCGAAAAGGCCATGAAGAGCTCTATGCCCGGCTGCTGGCGTGCAAGCGGCGGCGCGCTCATCGGCGACTAGAAAAACTACAGGACGGATCATAGCAGGGTTCCTGTCCGGACTAACGGCCAATCCGTTGTGCCAACAGCGCCGCAAAACGTTCCGTATTTTGCGCCATGTCATAGTCGCGCACGACACAAATCCGCGCCTGCGTGCCGATCTGCGCGCACAACTCCGGCGACTCCACAAGATTCCGGATCGTATTCTTGAGATCCTCCGCAT
>JBAVAV010000342.1:0-11811 GCA_049585895.1 Candidatus Sulfotelmatobacter sp.
GCCTTAAGCACGCAAAAAGGGCAGCCTTCTTCGGGCTGCCCTTTGATTTCCTGTGAACTTTGCTGCTCTATTGCGCAGCCGGCTTGTGATGGACCGGCGGCTTCTTAGCCGGGGTTGGGGCAGCGGCCTTCAGCAGCTTGCCTTTTTCCATGCTGACCATGAAGGGATTGGGAGTATAGGAGGCAGGCTCTCCCTGAAAATCCAGGCTGGCGCCTTCTTTTGGAATCAGCCTGACTGGAACTTTCTCTTCAAAAGTGAGGGTAATATCGGCCTTCTTGGCCAGGATATCGTCCGAACTCCCTGCGATATCGAACTCCTCCGCCGTGGCTTTGATCACTGTACCATTCATCTGCACCGGCTTGCCCTTGATGGCATTCCAGACCGTATCCTGGTCTTCCTGTTTGCCATTAGAGAGCACAAACTCCCAGGTGGCAAAATCCATCTTGTCGGGCGGCGTAGCCACCACCATGTTGTGCGCCTGTTCATCCGGAGTGGGGGCGGGCTTGATGGCAAAATTTGCCGGCGGGGTCGGGTTGGCCTTGGCCTGCGCCAGAACGTCGGTCCAGCCGTCGTCTCCGCCGTGATATTTGATGTACTGATTTTTCGCGTACTTCTCAATTCCCTGTTGATACTGCGGCGTGGGCGCGATCGCCGAGGCGCGAGCCGCGTACCAGATGGCATTGAGCGCGTCAGGCGGAATGTTCGGGTCTGTCGGAGTAGGACCGGCGTAGGCCAACGCCAGAGGATAAACGATGCTGAAATCCTTCTGGTTGTCGGCGCTGCTGTCAACGGCAGCGCGCAGGGCCTTTCTCGCGGTGACATAGTCCTTGTCGGTCAGCGAGGCGATGCCGAGTGCTGCGTTGAAGATCCCATTCATCTGATCCTTCATCTTCTGAAAATCCGCATCGGAGCTATTGTCGGTCTTGGTGAAATTAGGCAAACAATCCAGACCCTTCTGCCCGTATGTCTTGGCATCGACCAGTAACTGCTTGGCGTTGGGATCTCCACCTTGCGCCCGCACACGATCGAGATAGGCAAGCAGCGCAAGAGCGCGTTCATTACAGGGCTCCGCCGCCACCAGTTTGGCAGCGGTCTCGGTGGTCTTGGCTGGGTTGTTCGTTTGCTGGTATGCGCCCATCAAGACGCCCAATGCCGTCGTCTTCATTACGCTGGCGGGATACTGCGCCAAAAAAGCTTCCAGGGCGCTGATCTGCGCCGCCGGGTCTTTCTGCTGGATTGCGCCGACATAGGCGTTGTATTCGGCGGGATCTTTAATGACCGGCGCTTGCGCCGCCGCCGGTGCGGCCGGCTGTCCCTGAACCGGCTGAGCAGCATCTTGCGCCCCAGCTGCCACTACAGCTACAACCAGCACAACCATGACCAGAATCTTTCTCATCGATGGCTCCTTGCCCTTGGGAAATCGTCTGTTCGGAAACGGAATCTCTGCAGCAACCCCGAGCCTGCACTCTGCCTCAACCGCCCTTCGCGCCCTCTCTGCTGCGGAATGCTGGAAAGCGCTTTCGGATACGCCCCTGAGACGCCCTTGAAACAGCAAGCGGCTATACCTTGATTCCCGGTTTGCGGATTATATGTACGTCTTCTTCCGAAGGCAAGCGGCTTTCCCAATCGGCTTCTCCGCTCTTGTTAAGATGCCGTTATCCCAAGGCGCGGATGGCCGGTTTCCAAAGCACCCTAAGGGTGCATTCTCAGGAACGTAATATGGGATGCGCAAGTAGAACGAGGGGGAAATTCTCATGAGAAACGATTCGCCGCTTGCGGGTCAGGTCGCGGTGATCACCGGCGCGGGCCGGGGCATTGGCGCAGCCATCGCCGGCACCTTCGCCAGATTGTGTGCTACCGCGGTGCTGTGCGGACGGACACGTCCGCCGCTGGAATTTACCGCGAAGGCAATTGCGCAGGCGGGAAGCAAAGCTGAGATCGTACTCTGCGATGTCACACAACTGGACTCGGTGGAGGCCGCAAGCAAGCGGATCGAGTCGGCGTTCGGCCGGGTGGACATCCTGGTGAATAACGCTGGGATTGGCGAATTTGGCGGGCCGCTGCACCAGCTTGCTCCCGATGCGTGGGAGAAGATTCTGAATACCAACCTGCGCGGCGTTTACTACACCATTCGCGCCTTTGCGCCCATGATGATTCGCGCCCACGCCGGCCACATCGTCAATATTTCATCCCTCGCTGGAAAGAACGCATTGCCCAACGGCGCTGCCTATGCAGCTTCCAAGTGGGGATTAAATGGCCTCAGCTATTCTGTGGCTGAAGAGCTGCGCGGCCACAACATCCGTGTCAGCGTGATCTGCCCCGGTTCCACCAATACGGACCTGAGCCCGCACGTTGGCAAAGAAACGGGCAAAATGCTTCAGCCCGATGACATCGCTCATGCCGTCGCAATGCTGGTGACGCAGGCGCCGCAGTCGTTTGTCAGCGAGATTCTTCTGCGGCCGACGCAGAAACCGTGAGTGCGAACCTGAGCCCTCGGACTTCGGACCTCCCCAAGACAGGCGCGCTTTCGAGGTCTGAGGTCTGAGGTCTGACGCCCGTACTTACTTCTTGAACAGATTCTCAAACGCCTGCCGAGCGTCGTTTGGCCGCAGAGTGGCCGGCGTGGAAGTTTCCTTCTCGCGAGTCACACGTATCTCGTAAAACGTGCATTCGTTGCGCGCATCTTTCTTGACCACCCGGACCGCGACCGGTTGCATGCATTCGAAACGGCTTCCCGGATCGAAATAGGTGCACTGCTTGCAGGAGTGCAGCTCGAAACCACATTTCGGACATTGATCTCCGGGCGTTCCTTGCAACACCGTGCCGCATTGCGTACACCGTGAAACTGCACGCGTGCCGGGCAGATTTACAGGCCGGGGGCCGAAATTGTCGTCTCTTTTCGCCGGCGCCGAACCGGTCTGCTCCCCAGAGTTCTTTTTCGGCGCATCGCGGTCTCGGTCCTGATAACCATGCTGACGGTATTTGGCAGCCACAGCACCTCCCAAGCACGTTGGCGTATTGTCGCGCCAGTAGCGCCCTCAGGACAAGTCTCACCGCTTATACAACTGGCTCAGTGAATAGTTTTGCAAGGGTGGGATATGAAGACCATATGTATCGTTTCCCTTCTCTCCTGCACCGTGCCCCTTACCTACGCGATGCAACCCCATGCCGCCTGGTGATCCCGGCGTATAATGTGCCCTTTGGGTCTACCGTAGCGTTTTCGCCGTCCTAAGGAGCGCCAGCCATCATGGCATCAACTACACAATATGAACTGCAACTCTCGCGCCGCATGGCGCGCCTGGGCACGGAGACCGCTTTCGAGGTTCTGAACAAGGCGCGAGCACTGGAGCGCCAGGGCAAGAGCATCATTCATCTCGAGATCGGCGAGCCCGATTTTGACACCCCGCCCAATGTGGTGGAAGCAGGCGTCGACGCCCTGCACGAAGGCTGGACCCACTACGGTCCTTCGGCCGGTCTGCCGGAGCTGCGCCAAACCATCGCCGACTACGTCAGCCGTACCCGGAGCGTGACCGTCAGGCCCGAGGAAGTCGTCGTCGTCCCAGGCGGTAAGCCAATTATTTTCTTCACGATTCTGGCGTTAATTGATGATGGAGATGAAGTTATCTATCCTAATCCTGGCTTCCCGATCTATGAGTCAATGATTGACTACGTCGGCGGCCGGGCGGTGCCGATCCAGCTACGCGAGGAACGCGATTTCTCCCTCGACGTCGATGAACTGGCCGCGCTGATCAACGACCGCACCAAGCTAATAATCCTCAATTCGCCCCAAAACCCCACCGGAGGTGTGCAGGATCGTAAAGACATCGAGCGCATTGCCCGCGCCATCGGCGACCGCAACATTATGGTGCTCTCGGATGAAATTTACAGCCGCCTGCTTTTCGAGGGCGAACACTTTTCCATCATGTCAGTACCCGGCATGCAGGAGCGCACGATTCTGCTCGACGGCTTCTCTAAGACGTACGCCATGACCGGTTGGCGCATGGGCTACGGCGTGATGCGGCCCGATCTGGCCACGCACATAACACGCCTGATGACCAACTCAAATTCCTGCACGGCGAGCTTCACTCAGATGGCTGGCATCGAGGCGCTGCGCGGCGACCAGAGCTCGGTCGACCGCATGTGCGCCGAATTCAAGCGGCGGCGCGATGTGTTCGTCGCCGGACTGAACAAGATCAAGGGTTTCTCCTGCCGCCTGCCCAAAGGCGCGTTCTACGTCTTTCCCAACATTACGAAAACGGGATGGAAGTCGAAGCCATTGGCCGACGCTCTGCTGGAGCAGGCCGGAGTGGCCGCGCTCTCCGGCACTGCCTTCGGCGCGTTTGGCGAAGGCTACCTGCGCTTCAGCGTAGCTAATTCGCTGGAAAACCTGCAGCAGGCGCTGGACCGCATCGACCAGTGGACGAAGAGGAACCTCTAGTCTTATCGGAAAGTCCTGCGACTCTCTCCGACGACTCCGTAGAATCAGCTGCCGTCTAAGACCGCGCGTCTTGCTCTTCAGTAAGGTCAGGGGTTGAGCTGCACTGGCTTTAGATCGCCGCAATCGGCAGCCAGCCACTTCGCGGTGATGGTCGTGGTCGAGGTGCGGGCCTTGCTCCCGTTGGTCACCGAGGAGGATTTAACCACATAGTTCCCGGGGCTGGAGAAAATGGCCTCGCTGTCGCCCTCGGTGGCGAGCTGCGGACAGCTGTAATGCCACTTCCACGACGTGGAGCTGCGGCTGCCGAAGTCGATCTTGCAGCCACCCGTCAGTTCGGACAAACGGCCCCGCTCAATCATCTCCCCGCTATAACAAGCCTTGGTGCCGCCATTGCTGGCGGGGTCCATGCCTCGCTGCTTCATCGCGGCTTCCATTTTCGCGCGGGTTTCGGGAGTCATGCTCTTCATCCGTTCGGCCATGTCCGGCGTCTTCTGGCCGTTGACTTCGCTTTCGATTCGCACTTGCCACAATCCTGCCCTGATCGGCAACGGGGTTTGGGTCTGTGCGGCAAGTGTCACGCCGGCGAGTGCGCAGGCGGCTATAAGAAAGGAGAATCCGGTGCGATCCATGAAGGTATCCTTTTTTGCGTGAATAGGGCGTTCAGGCCGACTTGATGGTTCTTCGACAACCGAGTTCTTTGACAACCAAGCTGCGAATGTTCAACCGGGAGCCTGCTTCGCACAGGACTCCGAGTACGATAATCAAGCCCAGTCAACTTGTGTGTCTGAGCAAGACTGCTCACCTTGGCAGAATTGGCGATCAAGGTGTCCGCCATGGCCCTGCGCCCCTGCCGACAACTCGCGGGGTCACCTGGGCAGCCTCTTTGTGGCAGGGCCTGTCGCGTATGATATTTTCGATGTTCCACATCTCGGGTTGCAGCTCAACAGTTCCAGTTCAGCCGCAGTCACTCTGAAAATCATGAATAAGAAATTCCGTGTTTTTTCCACCTGCGACATCGGAGAAGCGATCAACCTGCTGCGCAGCCGGGGATACGAAGTCGAAGTCTATCCCCAGCCGCAACCGCCACCGAAGACTTTGATCATTGAGAAGGTCAAGGCTGGCATCGATGGACTCATCACCACGCTGCGCGATCCCATTAACGCCGAAGTGTTCGACGCCGGAAAGACGACGCTGAAAGTTGTGGCGCAGTTTGCCGTCGGCTTCGATAACATCAGCCGGGCCGACGCCAATCGCTTCAAGATTCCTTTCACCAACACGGCAGACGTGCTGACCGAAGCCACGGCTGAATTCGCTTTCTTTATGATGGGCATGCTGGCACGCAAAATGTGGTCCGCCGAGCATCTAACCCGCGACAACCAGTGGGGATACTGGCATCCCTATCTGCCCTTTCTCGGCGACGAGGTCACCGGCAAGACCATCGCCATCATCGGCACCGGACGCATCGGCCTGGCCATGATCAAGAAGTGCGCCGGTTTCGACATGAACATGCTGTGCTACGACCCCGCTTACGAGAACCACGACTACATTAAGGCCATCCAGGAGAACATGGACCTCCGCCACGCGCGCGGCATTTCACGGGAGAAGTGCTGGATCAAGTATGTTTCCTTCGAGGAAGCTCTGCGACAGGCCGATTTCGTCAGCGTACATGTTCCGCTCTTGCGTCCAGAAGAAAGCGCGACGCCGACATATCATCTCTTCAACGAGCAAACCCTTCGGCTGATGAAGCCGACGGCATTCCTGGTGAACGATTCGCGCGGGCCGGTCATCGACGAATCGGCGTTGGCCAAGGCGCTGCGAGAGAACTGGATCGCCGGCGCCGCCCTCGATGTCTACGAGAAAGAGCCGCTGCCCGCCGACTCGCCGCTGCGCGATCCTGCAATTGCCGACCGCTGCCGCCTGCTGCCGCACTTTGCCAGCGCGGCGCGCATAACCCGGCTTTCCACCGACCCCAACCAAGGCATGGCGGGACGCTGCGTGCAGGGATTGATCGACGTGCTGGAAGGCAACTACGGCGGGGATATCACAAAAATGCCATACGTTGTGAATAAAGAAGCGTTTGGAAAATAGGGCGCAAGATGGCGCAGCCGCAGCGGCAATGTTAAACCGTATCGAGATTCTCGAAGCCAGCGTGGAAGACGGTCACGATCTGACGCGCGTCGAGATTGAGAGTAAAACGAAGTCCATCCCGGAGGTCGTTTCGCCGGTCGAGATCGACTTTCCGTTACGTCTGCAGCGCTGGACAAACTATTTGACTGGTGCATCTTTGCCCACTGCGGCCCGGCCCGAGCGCATTGTGTTCAAGGCCTGCATCGGGCAGAGGATGGTCGGCTTCATCGCGGGCCATTTAACGACCCGGTACGGGAAAGAAGCCGAGATTCAGTCATTTTTTGTGCTGCCGGAAAACCAGCGGGCCGGCCTTGGAGGAAGGCTTCTGTTGCAGTTTATCGAGTGGGCCACACGGCATAACACCAAGAGCCTTTGCGTGGGCATTGCCGCGAGCAACAAATACAAAGCCTTCTATCTCAAGTATGGAGGGCAGTATATTAATCCGCACTGGATCTATTGGGATGACATGCAAGCGCTGGCCCAGAACATCACGCAGCACTCGATCTCCCTCTGATGTTTTCCGAGCGTACCAACTGGAAGCTGACGCGCAATCGCTTCACTGAAGCGCTGGAGGAAGTGCGCGCGGCCGGGACTAAGATTCTCGATCTTACGGTTTCGAATCCTACGCGAGTAGGTCTGCCCCATGACGAGCAGGCGATTCTTGCGTCGCTGGCCTCGCCCCGGGCTTTGGACTACGACCCCCAGCCCAAGGGCTTGCTCAGCGCTCGCGAGGCCGTCGCAGGCTATTACCGGGACGAGCATGCGATTCGCGAATTCGATCCGGAGAGGCTGGTGCTGACCACTAGCACCAGTGAAGGCTACTCGCATGTTTTACGCCTGTTGTGCAATCCCGGAGATGAGTTGCTGGTGCCGAAGCCGAGCTATCCTTTGTTTGAGTTTCTGGCTGACTTGCAGGACGTCAAGCTCGTGCCCTATCCCCTGATTTACGACCACGGCTGGCAGATGGATTTCCCGTCCCTGGAGAAAGCGGTGACGCCGCGCACCCGGGGAATGGTAGTGGTTCATCCCAACAATCCCACCGGGTCTTATGTTTCTCGTCACGAGCAGGAGGCGCTCAATCAGTTTTGTTGCGAGCATCGACTGGCCTTGATCCTGGACGAAGTCTTTTTGGATTATGCGCATGATCATGGTGAAAATAGCGCCCCGCGGTCAAGCTTCGCCGCTAATCGTGACGCACTGACCTTCACGCTGAGCGGGTTATCGAAGATTGCGGCCTTGCCGCAAATGAAAGTGGCATGGATCGCCGTCAGCGGGCCGCAGACGGAAGTAGAAGCAGCACTGGCTAGGCTGGAGGTTATTGCCGATACGTATCTTTCTATGAATGCGCCCATCCAGTGGGCGACACCGGTATTGTTGGAGCAGCGCCGCAGCATGCAGAAACAAGTGCTCGATCGGGTACGGGGCAATCTTGCCGAGATCGACCGCCAGCTTGCCGCGCAGAAAACCTGCGAGCGCCTGAACGTCGAAGGCGGGTGGTACGCCGTGCTGCGCGTGCCGGTTACGCAATCTGACGAAGACCTGGCCATTGCGCTGCTGCGGCAGAAGTCAGTCGTGGTGCATCCCGGCCACTTTTATGATCTTCCCACCGATGGATATCTGGTGCTGAGTCTGATCACGCAGAAGGATGAATTCGCGGAAGGGATACAGCGAATGCTGGAGATGCTGAATCCGTAGAGGCGTTGCTTGCAAGGCCTCTGCCGGCAGCTCTTGTGGCGATGGCGAGAGAGACGTTGCAAGCAACGTCTCTACAGAAAGTATCAACCCTTGCCCAGGAATGGATTGCTCTCCCGCTCCTCGCCAATCGTGGTCATTGGGCCGTGGCCGGGAATAACCACCGTGTCATCGGGCAGCGCCAGCACCGTGCCGCGCAATGACTTCATGATCTTTTCAAACGAGCCGCCGGGCAGATCGGTGCGGCCGATCGAACCAGCGAAAAGCGTGTCGCCGGCGATAAGTTTCTTTTCCGCAGCGAAGTAGATGCAGATGCTGCCTTCGGTGTGGCCGGGCGTATGCAGTACGCTGGCGATGTGCGAACCGGCCTGCAGGGTTTCCCCCATGCTCAGGCTGTGATCGATTTCCACTTTGCCGGGGGCGGCCATACCCACCCAGGCCGCCTGCGCGTCGAGCATTTGCAGCAGGGCATAATCATTCTGGTTGAGCAGGATGGGCGCTCCCGTTGCCGCGCGCAGCTTCATGGCGCCGCCTACGTGATCGATGTGGGCGTGGGTGACGACGATCTGCTTGACCTGCAGCTTATGCTTGCGGATCAACGTCAGGACGTCTTCTATGTCATCGCCCGGGTCGATCACCATGGCCTCGCGGCTGGTCTCATCGCCGATCACCGAGCAGTTGCATTGCAGCGGCCCTACGGGAAGGATTTCGTGGATCATGCTTCTATTGTAGCGAGGCGCGACAATCGAGTGCCGAGTTGGGAGCACCGAAGGAGAAGTTCTAGTGCCGCGCTACTCTGACACGCTGTGTTCTTCGTTCTGCGAACGGAGCACGCGGTCAACTGAATAGGGGACGCGATGGCGGGGTTCGTGGTAGTGGCGCACCTGCATTTCGCCCAGCAGTCCAATCGCGAGTAGGTTCAACCCGCCGAGAAGCAGCCCCAGCGCTGCCATCATGAGCGGGCCGTGCGAGGCCATGACCGGAACATGACGCAGGAATTTCTCCGCTCCCAGCCAGGCTACGATAGCGCTCCCTCCGAAGATGCTGGCCATCCCGAGGGTGCCAAAGAAGTGCAGCGGCCGGGAAAGATAGCGCAGGAGAAAGCGGATAGTGATGAGATCGAAGAAAACGCGGAAGGTGCGTGTGATGCCGTAATGAGACGCGCCCCTCTGGCGGCTTACGTTGTGGATAGGAACTTCGCAGATGGAAGCGCCATACCACGAAGCGAGCGCGGGAATAAAACGGTGCAGTTCGCCGTAAAGCGGCACCTGCTCCAGAATCTCCCGGCGGTACGCTTTGAAGGTAGTGCCGAAGTCGTGGATATCCACACCGCTCAATTTAGCCATCGTCCAGTTCGCAATGCGCGAGGGGATGCGGCGCATCCAAAAGTTGTCGACGCGAACCTTGCGCCAGCCACTGACGATGTCGTAGCCTGCCGCAATCTTCTCCAGGAACATTGGAATGTCGGCGGGATCGTGCTGAAGGTCGCCATCCATGGCGATGATGTACTCGCCCCGCGCATGGTCAAAACCGGCTGCCAGACCGGCGGTCTGTCCGAAATTGCGGCGCAGCTTGACCACGGTCACGCGGCTGTCGACGGCCGCGATTTCGCGCAGCATGGCAAAAGTGCGATCGCTCGAGCCGTCATCCACCAGCACAATTTCGAAGCTCTCGCCATGGGCTTCCATCACCGCCTTCAGGCGGTCGTAGAGATCGGTGACATTTTCCTGCTCGTTGTGAAGGGGGACGACGATGGAGTATTTCGGCACCGTGTTTTATTATAGCCCGAACTCAGGGGCCCGCAGATTCAATTTCACTCGGCCAGCATAACCCGCGAGTAACCATTCGCACGCGGGAATCCTGGGCAGGGAGGTTACGCCGGCTCCTTGAGCTTCAGCCGCGACTTGTTTTCTTCGAGAAACCTCTTCAGATCCTCGGCCGCGCCCAGCAGGCGGTTCCATTGCTCGTAGTACAGGGTCACCGGGAAACGGCCCAGTCCGTAGACGCTGACGCCGCCTTTTTCGCCTACCTTGAAGATCAGATCGCCGCTTCGCTTCTTGACCTCGACTTCCTTTTCCAACTGGGAGAGACGGGCTTTGAGTTCTTCGTAAGTTGGTTCTGACATGCGCTTCCTCTCTTGTGTGAAATTTGCGAGCGCTTCTGGCCCGCGACAGCTGCCGGACGGTGCCGTTACTATTGGCCGTTAAAGTCCGTTCCCATAGTAACTTGCCGGGCTTGCCTTGGGCGAGGCAACCCGTATAATCGAAAAAGAATCTAGCCCAACGCAGGAAGGTATGCGGTTTACTTCGCGATGGTTGACTTGGCTCTGCCTGTCCCTGATGCTATGGACGGCGGTGGCGGAGTCTACCCACAACCATCCGAACAAGACCGAAAACGCCTCCTGCTCGATCTGCGTTGTCGCCCATAGCACCGCGCCCACCCCTAGTTCCAATCAAGCCCGCCCGGTGTTCGCCGCGGTGGGGGTGCTGCAAGAAGAAGAAGTAATCGCAAACGCCCGGCTCAACCTGTTTGAGTTGGGCAGTCGTGGTCCTCCAGCCCTCTAGCCATCGCAGTAGCACTTCCACTCTGTTACGAATCCCGGCAGCCGGCAGGGAGAACGACTTCACAACCCGCCGCGCATTACGCCGCGTCATCGGTTCGACATCGCCGTGGCACACAAGTACGCACTCTATGTGACACCGCGGGCGCTATCCGCTGAGTAGCGGTTTCACTTCGAACTCTATCGCGCGAGAAAGGCTTCGGCCAAACATCGCGCCGCCCCGGCAACTCTGGCGACGCATTTCAATCGAGGAAAGCTATGTCGCACAGTGATTCATTGGAGCTTTCATGGTAAGAAGCTTAGAAATTTGGCTGCTGATCCTGGCGGCAATTGCGATGGCCGCGCCTTCGGCGGCACAGGACGCAAACGCACCCAAACCGGAGGCAGGACATATTACCGGCACAGTAACCGATGTGAACAACGACATCCTGGTTGGCGCCACCGTCGTTCTCGAAGGCCCCGCGCTCAAAGGCCCACGCACGGTCCTGTCGGACGACAACGGGTTCTTTGAGTTTGAAGACCTCGGCCCGGGAACTTATCGCGTCACTATCACCGCGAAAGAATTTGCCAACTGGGCCTCACCCGATTTCACCCTCAATCCCGGCCAGTACCTGATCCTCACGGACTGCAAGCTGCAGATCGCCGAGGCCATGACCACGGTGCGTGTGGTTGGCTCTCCAGAGGAAGTCGCCACCGAGCAGGTCAAGATCGAGGAGACGCAGCGCGTGTTCGGCGTCATTCCGAATTTCTACGTCGTCTATGACTCGAATCCCGCGCCCCTCACCACCAGGCTGAAGTTTCACCTCGCTCTGAAAACCTCCGCCGATGCGGCCACGATTGCCGGGGTAGGCGTGCTTGCCGCCATCAACCAGGCAGGCGACACGCCCAACTACGTGCAGGGCTGGAAGGGCTACGGCGAGCGTTTTGGCGCTGCCGCTGCCGACGGCTTTTCCGACATCATGATCGGTGGCGCCATCCTGCCCTCGCTGCTGCA
>JBAVAV010000343.1:0-3748 GCA_049585895.1 Candidatus Sulfotelmatobacter sp.
GCCCTGCCGCTGCTCTTGAGTGCCGTGCTGGCTTTGATTTTCGTTCTGTTTGTAGGACCCTACCGCGCCCAGAAACAAAGTAACCTGCTCGCACTTTCCTGGCTGGACTGGGAACAGAATCTCGAACAATCCACCGAAAAATGCAGCGAGGGCGATGCCCCGTGTCTGGCGACCGCTTTAGTCCCGGTAATCGACCGCCGGCCGCGCCCGGTGGAAGACAGCTACCTCACCCGGCAAGCGAGCGACGTTCTGGCCGGGGAGTTGATGATGGCCAACTACAAGGCGAGCTCTCTTCTAAGCAGCAGACTAAGTATCAGCAAGCAATTCGTGGGCTCCGGCTTCTCCCAGCCGATTGGTCAAAGCGACCCAGCGGCGGCGCGAATCGCAGAATACCTTGTGCCGAATCTCAGCGTCAGCGACAAATCCAGGCATGTATGGTTTTGGGAGCTCGATGAGGAGGAGATCGTTGACAAAAAACGCATCGTCGACCAGAAGCTTCTCAGCGTTTTACAGAAAAAAAACACCGCCAATCACCGGGACTTCAAGAACGACCTGACCTGGGTGAGCCAGCACATGCAGTCGAACGATCCGCGTCCCGTCCTGGTTCGTTTTGCCCGCCTGGATCCGCAGAAGGAGTCGGGATGCCTGGGGCGTACCAAAGCTACCCGTGTGTTCATGAGCAACCTGGGGGAACTCGCGGCCCAGACTGTTGACGACGCCACCCGCAACAGCGGTTATGTAACACCGGTCAAAGACGACGATCCCAACCTGAAGCTGCTGGTTTGGATTTACGCTCCGGAGGAGGAAACCCAGGCCGTTCGCGCCACCTGGGGCAACGTGTTGGCAAACTTCGGCACTTGGGTGACCGACAAGCCATGCGAGAGCCCGAAAAAATAATGGCGGCGATCACCTGACCCTGCGGAAAAATGTCAGCGGCAAGTTGGCGGATCGGGGGTGCCGGTGACGACCTTGCTGCTGCTGAAGTTCCTCCGCCCGTTCAGCATCAAGTGGCCGATGAACTGTGCGCTCAACGATGCCTCTTACGCTTTCTTCCCCACCGCCGCCTTTTGCACCTTCACGCGGATGAAGGCGTAGTTCAGCGCGGGCAGCGAGTTAAAGTCGGCGGCTTTGGTCAGATAGTCCTGGGCTTTGGTGCTGTCGCCCTTGGCCTGATATGCCTGGCTCAGGCGGTACAGGTTGGCTGGATTCTGCAGGTTGGCCTGCTCCAGTTCCGCGATGGCCTTACCGTAATCCTTCTCGCCCAGCGCGATCCTGCCCGCCAGTTCGTGGGATTGCTTGATTTGCGCTGAGTTCTTCGTGGCTTCCGCTCCCTGGCGGAATTCCTCAGCATGGGTTTTTGCGGCGGCGTAGTCCTTCTTGCCGATGGCAATCGCTGCCAGGTTGAAGTGGTGCAGCAGCTTGGAATTGTCTTTGATCTCCTGCGATTGGTTCGAGGCTTCGATCATCTGGAATGAGCGGTCAAACTGCCGCTGGGCTTCGTCGTAGCGCGGGACTTGGGCGAGAATGTTGCCTTTCGCCTGAAGATCGGCGGCCATGGAGGCCACGTCATTGGTCTTCTCCGCCACGGCGTATTCCTTGTCCATCGCCGCCAGAGCTTTATCAAAAGTGCCGCTGTCGGAGGCGACGACCGCCATCCCGAAGTAAGCCGTGCGGAGTTCGCCGTCGTTGCGCGCCTGATCTGCCATTTTCTGCAGTTCGGCTTGCGCCTCCGCTGCCTTGCCCGCATACAGCAGCGCGGCAGACAGTCCGAAATGCGACGGGACGAAATGCGGATCGATCGAGAGGGCCTTGTGATATTGCGCCTGCGAATCATCGAACCGTCCCATCTTCAGCAGCAGTTCCGCATAGGAGTCGTAAGGATTGGGATCGTTAGGAATCAGGTCGATGTATTTCTTGAATGCCCGCTCCGCGGCTATGTAGTCGCCCTGTTGCCGGTATGCATAACCGAGCAGGTTGTAGGCGGGCGAGTAGTTGGCCGCGATCTCGGTCGCCTTCCTGTAGTGCTCCACCGCCTGGTCAAGTTCCTGCTGGCCAAAATAATAGTTGGCGAGGGCGAACTGGGCGCGCTCGTCGTTCGGGTAGGCCGCAACCAACTTCTCCAGATCGTCTTTTTGTTTTACCGTGTCGCCGTTGGTTCCAGCCTCGTTGGCGAGAATCAGCAACTTCTCTCCATCTGAAGCTTTGTCAGCGAGGCTAACCGCCTTCTTCAGGTGGTCGAAAAATTCTTTGGCCGTGGGAGAATTATTGGCGCGAGCCAGTTCCGCCGAGGCGAACTGGGGATCGAGTGAAAGAGCTTTGTCAAAATGCTGCAACGATTCCTGCCCCAGAAGCCTTTCGGAGAGGTCGCGGCCCTGTAGGAACTCCTGCTTCGCCTGTTCCGACGCGGTCGTGATGGGAAGCTTTCCTCCTTCGGATGCGGCGGCGGAACCTGGGCTGCCGCTCGACTGATTGCAAGCCGTCAATACGGCCGCGCTGAGCACCACGCTCGCGGCCAGCAGGAAATGCAGGTTTTTGATCCGGGGCATTGGAAGTATCTCCTTCGGGTTCAGGGAATGATTTGCGAATTGAATGCTTTTGGAATCGAGAAGCGTTGCTTCTCCATCGTACTAGACGGAACTGAGTGACTTTGGATAGCAGCCCTGGGGAGATGGGCGCGGCGCTGCGGGACGAACGTCGGCCAATACGGGATAGTTGGGGTAGTGCTTCCTCGAGTTTGAGTAGAGCTTCGCGCCAGTCCGCCTACGCCGTCCTGGCGGCGCTGCCGTCCAGGCCCAGTTCTCCGGCGATCCCCTTCATCGCCTCGATGCAAGTTGTGATGTGCTGGTCGAGATCGACGCCGAGGGCGGCGGCGCCGTTGACGATATCATCGCGGTTTACTTTTCGGGCAAAGGCTTTGTCCTTCATCCTTTTTCGCACCGACTTGGCATCGACATCAGCCAAAGACTTGCTCGGTTTGATCAGCGCGACGGCGGTGATGAATCCGGCCAGCTCGTCGCAGGCGAAGAGCGCTTTTTCCATTGGAGTGTCGCGCGTGACACCGCTGTATTCGGCGTGCGACATCACGGCGCGGGTGATGACTTCCGGCCAGCCCCGCTCTTTCAGGATCGCATTGCCTTTGTAGGGATGGTCTTCGAGGCTGGGCCAGCGCTCATAGTCGAAATCGTGAACAAGACCGACGATTCCCCACAGATTTTGATCTTCCGGAGAGCCGTCTCCGAACTGGCGGGCACAGGCGCGCATACAAGCTTCGACGGCGAGAGCATGTTTGCGCAAACTTTCCGACTGGGTGAACTCAGTTAGTAAACACCATGCGGTGTCGCGATCGATCATGGTTTTGGCCAGTGTTCTCCGGGTTTTTCGCGGTTTTGTTCAGTTTCTCACGGGCTATTCTTTGTTGCCAGCCATTTTAACCTTGACATCCACAGGCTTGGTACCGCAGATTGGGCGCTGCAGCCGGAACCTCCCCCAAAAACATCGGGTTCCAGCTTGTGATGTAAGGAGTAGCCGGCTCTGGCACTCCCACAACTCGATGGCTACGACTCTTGCCCCGGTTGATGCACGGGAAGTCGTCCGCTGCGATCACTGCCTGCTGGTCCAGTTCCGCACCCTCAACAACAATTGCCGCCGCTGCCGCGGGTCCCTGGATGAGGAACCCGAGCCTGAGCCGGTAGTGATGGCGCCGCCGGTAATGATGCCGCATTCGGGCAATGGCCGCGGGCACTTGAAC
>JBAVAV010000344.1:0-1673 GCA_049585895.1 Candidatus Sulfotelmatobacter sp.
CTTCCTGCGCGGGATCGGGCCCGGATACGTGTCCGCGCTCGAGGTCGGCAACGAGCCCGACGTCTACGGCGTGTTCCCCTGGTATCGGGACCGCCGCGGCCGGGTGTTCGCCCGCTCGTCGGGATACAACCTGCCCGCCTTCATCGGCCAGCTCACGCGCTGGCAGACCGCATTGCCCGATCTCCCCGTGGCCGGTCCCGCCCTGGCCGAGCTGCCCTGGCTGTCCGGGCTCCCGACGCTGCTCGCGGCCGAGCCCCGACTGCGCGTCGTCACCGTCCATCGCTACGCGCTCCAGGGCTGCCTGGGCAATCCCAGCTCGCCGTCGTATCCGTCGATCGCGAACCTGCTGAGCGACCGCTCCGCCGAGGGCGTAGCCGGGGCAATCGCGCCGTACGTGGCGGCCGCCCACGCTAAGGGCGTGCAGTTCCGGGTCGACGAGCTGAACTCCGCCACGCTGGCCGGCTGCCTGGGCCGGACCGGGGTCAGCAACACGTTCGCCTCCGCTCTGTGGATGGTCGACACGCTGTTCAACATGGCCAATGTCGGCGTCGATGGCGTCAACGTCCATTCGCTGCCCGGAGCCGGATACGAGCTGTTCACCTTCCGGCGGACCGCCGCAGGCTGGCAGGCGTTCGTCCGCCCTGACTACTACGGAATGCTCATGTTCGCCCAGGCATTCCCGGCCGGCGCCCGGCTGCTCGCGGTCCGCGAGCCCCCGGGTCCGGTCAAGGTGTGGGCGACGCTCGGGGCCGACGGACACACCCGCGTCACGCTGATTAACAAGGGCTCCCAGCCCCATCGGGTCGAGCTGCAACTTCCTCCCTCTGGCGCACCGGCTGAGATCGAGTGGCTGCGCGCCCCCAACGCGAGCGCCACGAGCGGCGTGACCCTGGGCAGCCAGAGCTTCGGCGCCGAGACGGGCACCGGGGTCCTCGGCCTTGCCCATTGGCAGCCCGTGGCTCAGCTGTTCGGGTCCTACTCGATCGAGGTGCCGCCGGACAGCGCCGCGCTCATGATCCGATAACTACGAGCGGGTCAGACGCCCGACTTGTGCAGCTCGCGATACACCTCCCGGGCGAGCCGCCCGGAGATCCCGGGCACGGCTTGGAGCTCCTCTCGGGAGGCGGCCAGGATCGCGTCCGGCGAACCGAAGTGGTTGAGCAACGCCCGCTTTCGGGCCGGCCCCACCCCAGGCAGCTCGTCGAGGATCGACGCGGTCATCGCGCGGTCGCGCCGGATCCGGTGGTGGGTGATCGCGAACCGGTGGGCCTCGTCTCGGACCCGTTGCAGCAGCTGGAGCTCGACCGTGTCGTGAGCCATCCGCAGCGGCTCGGGGGAGCCTGGGGTGAACACCTCCTCGATCCGCTTGGCCAATTAGATCACGTACACCCCGCGGTCACGGAACGCCTGCAAAGCCCGCAGACCCGCCGACAGCTGGCCCTTGCCGCCGTCGATCACCACCACGTTGGGGAGCGCCGCGAAGCTGGCGTCGTAGTCCTTGTCGTGGGGCGAGAGGTCGTGCTGGCGCTCCCACTGGGCCATGCGCCGCGACAGGACCTCCTCCATCGCGGCGAAGTCATCGGGTTCGCCGATCCGGATTCCGCCACCATTCGCCCCCCCACCATTCGCCCTGTCGCCGTTCGCCCCGTCGCCGTTTCCGCCCGGCTCGGCGA
>JBAVAV010000345.1:0-3086 GCA_049585895.1 Candidatus Sulfotelmatobacter sp.
CTCGGACCCTGATCGTGTAGGGGCCAGGTTCCGAGGGCGCACCCACGATGACAGCCAGGCGGACCGAAGGTGGGAACGCCGGGAAAGGCTTCCAGTTGATGTCTTCTGACAAGACCGCTCTGAAAACGTCTTGGCCCGGCTGATGCGCTGCAACCACACTTTGTTGTGGTCTCGTCATGGTGGCCGTTCCGTCGTTTGACATATAACCCCCTCCTGATTCAGTCGTGATGCACATTTGCGATTAGACCAAAGCGTGCAGGCGAAATACTTGGATGAACGTATCGACTGGTTCAGCGCTTCTGGTACGGGTGAAAGATGTAATCCTTCGCCTTCACCGGCGTATGGCAAGCGTATCCGCAGTCTGATGGGCTTTTGGCATCGGCCGTGAACTTATCGGATGCGGGGTCGTAGTTGAACACCGCGTATCCCCATCCGCCGCTTTTCGAAAATCTTTTGCTGTCCTTTTCCATCACGAAAGCCTGGGAAAAAACGTCTGGCACTTCCACGGCGAAGGGGGCCTCCGTGCTCTTCTTCAACTTCCACTGGAGCTTGACGATCATGGACCCCTCGGGGAAAGGCTGGCCGTTAACGGGGACACCGGCCTTATACGCGTTGATCATCGTGGGATTCGCGACGATCACCTTGAGTATTTCGGTGGTTCGGGCGGAGGAAACGTCAGCCCAGTCCTCGTATCCCCTGAAGTCGGAGAACGCGATTCCGCCCGGCGATACCAGCGAGTACTTGTCCTTATCTTGGCTCTGCGCGTGAAGGACTACGACGCCGAGGACGGCTAGCATTGCCACGGCTGTCGCAACGATTGTAAACGGGCCGATACGCTTCAGGGTGGTGCGTGTTTCTATCCTCTGTTCTTGGGATACAGATTCCGTCACAAGTTCAGACACGGTGCGTCCTCCTGCACAAGAGTTTTCTACTTCGCTCAACGTGCAACTCGAGCGATTGCGATTAGGCCAGACGCGAGGGCGTAAAACAATCAGACCTTGGTATCGCCCATACCTTCGTATCGACCGTGCTGGAGGAGACTTCCTTCGCTTTGATCGATTTTCGGGCTAGCTGTACTGGAGAAAAGCCGTATGCCTCGGGTATGAACACACGGCAGTCGATACGAAAGTATGGGCAATACCATCGTCCAATTGCGCGGCCCGTTTTGTTCTGGCTGAATGATGACGGAGGAAGATCCCATGGCGACTATGAGCGCAGCTATCAAACTCCCACAGATGAACGCACCTACCGCACAGATTCGCATGGCTCGCCGGTCGCCCGCCTATTGGCGAGTCACGATCGACAACCCGCCGATCAACGTCATGGGCCCGGAAATGGTCAAGCAGTTCCAGGCAATCATCAGCGCTCTGGAGACCGATGAGCAAGTCAGGGTCGTGGTCTTCGACAGCGCGGTCGACGACTACTTCCTGAATCACTCGGATTTCACGGCCAAGATTGAAGACCTGACCTCGCTGCCGGAGGGCACCTCGGGCTTGCCGCCTTGGCCGGACTTTCTTGCGCGTCTGACCCGCTTGCCGGTTGCGTCCATCGCCCTCATCCGCGGCCGTGCGACCGGCAACGGCAGCGAGATCACCCTGGCGTGCGACATGAGTTTTGCCAGCCGCGAGAAGGCCATCATTTCGCAATGGGAGGTGGGTGTGGGAATGGTCGCCGGAGGCGGCCCCATGGCTCGGCTTCCCCAACTCATCGGTCGAAACCGGGCGCTCGAAGTGCTCCTGAGCTCGGAAGACATCAGAGCGGATCAGGCCGAGGCCTACGGCTACATCAATCGCGCTCTGCCTGACGCCGAGCTGGATGCGTTCGTAGACGCGCTCGCGACGCGGATCGCAAAGTTCGACAAATGGGCGATCGCCCAAACCAAGCGCCTCGTCAACAGCAGCCTGCCGCCGGATGTCGAGCTCGGCGCCGGGTGGGATGCGTGCATCGCTTCGCTCGGGCGACCTGCCGCACAAAATGGAATCAAAGGGCTGATGGAGCGCGGCTTCCACAAACCGGGGGATGTCGAAAATCGACTCGGATACTACCTGGGCCAAATCGGCCGGTAGGCCGGCGCGTCCGACCCGATTCCAAAGTCCGGACGTGTCGGACGTGACACGAAAGGAAAATTGGAAATGAAAAAAGACCAGCGCGGAATCAACCCCGCTTCGAAGCCAAGTGGCGATGGGTGTGTCGAATGCCTGGCGTCACCGAAAGGTTGGTGGTTTCATCTCCGTCGTTGTGCGAAGTGTGGACACATCGGTTGCTGCGACAGTTCTCCGAGCCAACATGCGTCCAAGCATGCGGCGGCAACAGGCCACCTGATCATTGCCAGCTTCGAGCCGGGTGAGGATTGGTTCTACGATTACGAGAAGCGCGGGATGATCAAGAGTGCGGAGTTGCTTCCGCCACATTCGCACCCAGAGGATCAACCATCACCTGGGCCGGCAGGGAGAGTTCCAGCCAATTGGGAGTCGCTGCTGCACTAGCTGGCGTCGATCGATTGTTTGTGAATGGGGGTGGGACTCGGGGCATCGTACTTGTAATGAGCACGGTATTGAAAGGAGCCATCAATGAACGACGTACAAAAGGAGCCATCAACGAACGCGGTACAGATCGAACAGAAGAGCTATGAGATGCCCCCGCGCGAGGGGATCAGCGTCGCACATTTTCTCACCGTCGCCGACGTCGAGCGATCGGCTCGCTACTACGAGAAGATATTCGGCGCTCGCATTCTGAGTATGGGTGATGGCAACGCGCCCCCGTACCTTCAGCTGGCGAATATCTGGATGATTCTCAACGTCGGGGGCGGGCCGACCCCGGATAAGCCGACGGTAACGCTCAGCGTTCCCGACCCGAATCATATCAACAGCTTTATGAATTTCCGCGTTGCGGATATTCAAGCCTGCTACAAGTTATGGAAAAGTCGAGGAGCCGAGTTCATCACGCCGCCGATTCCCAAGTACGGCGAGATACGCTGCTACATCCGCGATCCTGATGGCTACATTATCGAGGTCGGACAGAGCACAACCCTCACCTACGGTTAACACTCGTGCCGGATGGGATGCCGACTCTGCGCCTCATCGTTG
>JBAVAV010000346.1:0-2939 GCA_049585895.1 Candidatus Sulfotelmatobacter sp.
GATAATGCGCCTCGATCTCCTCGGGATATACGTTCTTCCCATTGCTGAGGACAATGACTTCTTTCTTGCGTCCGGTCAGAAACAGGTTGCGGTGCGAATCGAAATAGCCCAGGTCCCCGGTGAAAAACCATCCGTCGTGCAGCACCGCCGCTGTGGCGTCAGGACGATTCCAATATCCCTTCATCACCACCGCGCCGCGGATCGCCACTTCACCTACTGGTTGGCCGCCATCTTCCTGCAGTTGCGGATCGGCAATCTTTGCCTCAACTCCCTTCATCGCCTGGCCGACCGATCCGATGACGTTGTTCTTCGGTGAATTGGCGAACACGGCTGCGGTCGTCTCGGTGAGTCCGTAGGCCTGCAGCACATCGATGCCGAGGGTGTGAAAGTCGCGAGCAATCTCGGGATCGAAACGCGAACCGCCCGTGACCATGTAGCGCATTTTCTTTCCCAGGGTTGCGTGGATCTTGGCAAACAAAATCCGGCCGGCGTTGATCCCAACTTTGCGGAGCACATGGTTGAGTCCCATTAGACTCTTGAAGATCTTCTGCGTGATCGCGCCGCGCTTTTCAATTTCCTGGAAAATGCGGTCGTGAATCAGGTAATAAAACTGAGGCACTACAGCGAAAGCGGTGATATTCCGCTCTTGCAGCGCGCGCAACAACTCGGTCGTATTAAGAGTCTCGAGGTACACCACGCGCGAACCCTTCACCAAGGGGAGAAGCAGGTTGGCCATCTGTGCCAGGACGTGGAACATAGGCAACACCCCCAGCAGCGCATCATTAGGGCCGATATCAACCCAGCTGAACACAGCCTCGACTTCTCCTAGAAAGTTGGCGTGACTAAGCATCACTCCTTTGGGGTCGGCGGTTGTCCCTGAGGTATAGAGCAAGCAAGCAACGTTATCCAGCGGTGAGTCCACCGGTTGGAATTGCCCGGGCCCAGCTTTGAAAATCGCCGGTAGCGTGTCCATCCAGCGATCGTCAGTCGAGCCGTGGGCCATGCGGTCCGGGTCCATAAGCACGAAGCGCAAGCGGGCATCGGCGAGCGCCTCGCGCGCCATCGGCAAATGTTTGGCGTCGCAGAAGAGCAGGGAAGCGCCGCTATCTTTCAAAAGCTTAGCGATCTGGTCGCCGTGCAAAGCCGTATCCAGCGGGACAACCGTGCAGCCAGCCGCGATGGTGCCCAGGTAGACCGCCACCCAACGCGGATGGTTGTCCGCCAGAATTGCCAGCCGGTCTCCGTGCAGGAACCCGTTCCCGGAGATCCAGCGGCCGACCGACTCCGCCATTCGGCGCAACTCGGCGTAGGTACAACTCTCGATGTGATCGCGCCGCTGAAGCTCGAGCGCAGGATTATTGGGCCAGCGCTCGGAGCAATCCACAAAACGGTCGTAGAAGGTGGGCATCGGTCGTCGGGAATCTTACAGGAAACAGCCAGTGAAGGAGAGAAGCATTCTGCTTCCTTGCACAGTTGTGCCAGCGCAGCCAGACCATCTGAACCGCAGCCATCGCCCGACCCTTTTACCAACTTCTGGGCGATTGCCGTTCTAATATACCGTAAGAGAAACGTGAAACTTGACGAGGTGAGTCTTCGATGACGTCGTTTGAATCTTCGCGTCCGCGTACGAGCCGAGCCCAAGCCCGGTTGAGAACGTCAGTTGAAAGAAAAACTTGAAAAGCTGCTTAAAACTGGGGATGAAGAAACGTTCAAATCCGGGCTGGAAGAAGACTTCGGCGTAAAGCCGGATCACCCGAAGTTCGCGGAAATGCTTAAGATTTGGCGGGACTCCCGATAGCTTTGTCCACGCGTGCGCCAAATTTAGCTACTCTCCGATTCTTTTCTCCTTCGGAAAGGCCAAGGCCGGTCATGTGCAGCTCAATTATCGATGCCAATGTCTGGGCTGCATTTTTCTTCTGTGCGGAAACACTACGGCTGGGCACCCTTTTTGCAATTATCTTCTCCGCTCTCTTTCGCGCTGGTTCAACCATGGTTAGAGTCCTCACCGCTTAGAAGCGCAATTTGCCGCGAATTCATTTTACCATTCTTTCCTATCCTGACTCGGAACAAGAAAGTCAAGCATCCAAGTATGCTAGGCTTTTAAAAGAGTGTCGGGCCGTACCGCCCGGTGAAGGATTTCAAAGTTTGATTAATGCCCTGATTGGCAAGGTCTTTGGCACCAAGAACGAGCGGGTCGTCAAGAACCTGATGCCACAAGTGTCGGCCATCAACGCGCTTGAGCCGCAGATGCAAAGGCTCACTGACGCCGAGCTGCGTGCCAAGACGGACGAGTTCCGCAAACGCATTGAAGAACGGATGGCGAGCTTATCGAACGACCGTGTCGCGGAGCCTCTTGCCCACGCTGAAGGCGAACCTGAGGCCGATCCTGACCGCCACAAGGAAATCGAGAAAGCGCGTTACGACCTGCTGCAGGAAGCCCTCAATGAAATTCTGGTTGAAGCCTTCGCCGTAGTCCGCGAAGCCGGACGACGCGTCCTCAACATGCGCCACTTCGACGTGCAATTGATCGGCGGCATGGTGCTGCACAAGGGCACCATTTCTGAAATGAAGACCGGCGAAGGCAAGACGCTGGTCGCCACTCTGCCGGTCTATCTCAACGCGCTCAGCGGCCGAGGCGTGCACGTGGTGACCGTCAACGATTACCTGGCCAAACGCGACTCCGAGTGGATGGGCAAGCTCTACCGCTTTCTCGGCCTCTCTGTCGGCGTAATTGTTCACGATCTCGATGACCAGGAGCGCCGCGCGGCCTACGCCGCCGACGTGACCTACGGCACCAACAACGAATTTGGCTTCGACTACCTGCGCGACAACATGAAGTTCGACCTGACAGATTGCGTGCAGCGCGGCCACAACTACGCCATCGTCGATGAAGTCGATTCCATCCTGATCGACGAAGCCCGTACCCCGCTGATTATCTC
>JBAVAV010000347.1:0-2842 GCA_049585895.1 Candidatus Sulfotelmatobacter sp.
CCCTCAACAAGACATATCGAAGAAAAACCCATCGCAGGAAAACAACCCCCAGCACCAGGGTCAACAGAAGCCGGAAGATGAGAAGCGCCGCGCTTCCTAGCGATGGTCTTGGAACAAGCAGTGTAAAGATTGAACGCCCCGGAACTTAATCGCCGGGGCGTTTTTTAGTTTGAAGGGGAAGGTTGCAATCCTGCTGCAGTCAACCCGCCGTCCAGAACACAAAACAACCAAACAACAAACCAAAACAGCAGCTACGGCTCAAAGTCAAAGCGGCGGAACAGAGCCTCCTGAGGTTACCGAGGAGCGTGTCCCCGCCGCCCTGTGGGAAACTCGTCAAGACCGTGAGTTGGAGCATTGTTTGTTAAGTGATTAATTGGCTGGCAGAAATAAACGTGGCTAACATGTCTCATTTACCCTATGCGGTATGAAATAGTGCTGTTACAGAATCAAACATCGGCGCAGGCCTATCTGGTCTGCGCCGCTCGTGTTTTTGGGCGAGACCTAATCAGGGAAGAAGACGGCCCCCAGGCGTCGCACTGTTTAGGCCGAAACTTCAGAGGAGAAGTGTCCATCAGGCGCAGCCTACCAGTTGCGCTTGCTTCGCATCCTTGCCAAACGGTTCACCGTGGGATGCTTCACGACATCA
This sequence comes from Candidatus Sulfotelmatobacter sp., assembly GCA_049585895.1. Classification (GTDB taxonomy): domain Bacteria; phylum Acidobacteriota; class Terriglobia; order Terriglobales; family Acidobacteriaceae; genus Sulfotelmatobacter. Next base: position 647 of record JBAVAV010000347.1, read on the forward strand.
CGTCTTAAGGCCTCCAAATCAGCGAATATGCTGAGAAAGAAGTGGGGCGCAGCACATCAATCTGGACGTGAAGCGGGACTTCGGACTGGCTAAATGCCATTTCCAACTGCACCGCGCTTCCGGGAGCAGCGTCGGGAAGATTTACTTCCTGGCGCTCGATCGGAATATTACCTTCACCAAAAAACACGCCCCGCAGCTTATAGCCTCTTAAGGTGTACATGGGAAGGTCACGCCGCACTCTTATAGAAACATGAAATTTATTGAGTTGGTTTTCCACAATGACCGATTCAATCGGACTGCATTCGCGCCTTAGGAGTTCATAGGATGGTTTTTGTGCACCGTAGAGGTCTACGACTCCGTGCACACGCTGCTGCAAGGCGCCTACGCCACTCTCACCCACATGAGTGCGGTAGTCGTTGTAACAAAAGAAAATCGCGCCGCCGACAAAATCCTTCGAACGGATCGCGAGGTCATGCGACCGCATGATCTCAATCCTATGCTCATCTCCTTCCGGCCGGTCGGCTGCACAGGCACAATATCCGTATTCGGAAACCACAATCACCTTGTCGGGGAATGCCGCGTGAATCTCGTCCAGATGGTGGGCTGCGTCCTCCGCTGTTCCCGGGTACCAGGTTCCGTAGTATTCGTTGGTCTCTATGAAGTCCATCAATCCGGCAACGTCGTGCTGCGGAGTGCGGCGCAGCGAATCGGATGCGTAGGAGCATAGACGGTTGGGATCCAAACGCTTGGCTTCATCGCGCAGGCGTTTGGCGAACTGATATGCCGGCGGGGCCTGCCCTCCAATCTCATTGCACAGACCCCAGACCACCACCGAGGGATGGTTGCGATCGCGCTCGATCATTTCCCGCAATTGCTCCAGTCCATTCTGCACGATGTCCGCGTCAGGCTGGTCGCCCATGTCCTTAAAAGTGGCTGCACCCCACGCCGGGACCTCAGTTTGCATGAGGATGCCGTGGCGGTCGCAGTAGTCCAGAACACGTTTGTCCTGCGGCCAATGGACGCGCGTAAAGATACAATTCAGATGCTTCAAGTCCGCATGGTCGCCCATGATCTGCGCCGTCGTTTCCGCCATGCCGAATTCTGAATTACTTCCCGCCAAACGCTCCGCGCCCATGAGCCGTACTCGCTCTCCGTTGAGGTGGAATGCGCCATCTATGATTTCCAGCCGGCGGACGCCGAAAATCGTCCGGTAATGGTGCCCCTCGCGTCCATCCGAGATGGAAAACTCCAGGCGGTACAGATTCGGATGATCGAAGTGCCAGAGCTTCGCCTGAGGCAAGGTTTTTTGGAAGGTGAGACTCTGGACCGATCCCGGCCTGACCGAAAAGGCGCTGCTTTGTGAGTCAACGAGGACGGTCGTAGCAGTGTCTTCGTCCACAATGCGGAACGAACTCTTGCCGCTCCAGGTTTTCGCGCCTGTGTTTCGGATGTATGCCGCAATCGAAAGTCTTCCCTCTCCACTGGTGAGGTCGGGCATGGCATCAATCTGAACGCATTCTATAAAGGTCTTTGGCGTGACCAGCAACTGCACAGGGCGGAAGATGCCTCCATCATTTGCCCAGTCGCTCGATTCGCCGCGAGGCAGCATGTGCGGATTGAAGGCGTTGTCGACACGGACCGCAATTGCGTTGGTTTGGCCCCAGCGCAGCAGGTGTGCGATGTCAAGGGTGAAGGCGGTGTATCCCTTCCGCGCATGTTCTCCGGCCGGGGAGCCATTCACCCAAACCGTGGCCGTATGGAATACCGCCTCAAATTCCATGCGCACCGCGGATTCCTGCCAAATTGCCGGCGCATCAAAGGACCGCCAATACCAGGCCACTCCGCGATATGGGGTCAGCGGATCTTCCACTTGCCAGGTGTGAGGCACGTTGACACTTCGCCAATCCTTGCCTGGAGGCTGAGCGCTATACCACGCCTGCTGAGTACCGGAATTGTCCGGGTCAGTGCGAAATAGCCATTTGCCACAAAGGCTCACGACTTCCGAGACGCCTGGCTCGACAGTTGTCCCGGCCCGCGCACTCGTGGAAGTGGCCAGTGCTCCTGCAACGGCGCTGACGGAACGAGAGAGAAATCTCCGGCGGGTAGGCATGGAGAGAAGTGTGTGCGTTTAGCGCAATCAGTTAATCAGATGATCTTGACAGAGTCAATCGGAGATGGGAGCACGAAACACAGCCG